>JAYUDS010000043.1:0-4992 GCA_043739595.1 Candidatus Adlerbacteria bacterium
CTAATACGGCTCAAACGACAAGTGTTAAAAACATGACAGGGGGTACACCAGGAGGATCAGATGACAACTATCGCCGGACCACGAACGTTCATGCTTCATGTAGAGCCTCTGTATGACTCACAAAAAAAACTAAAAGGAGTGACGGGGAGCGCTATTGATATAACTGAGCGAAAGCAACTCGAACGGCAAAAAGACGACTTTTTGGGTATTGCGAGCCACGAACTCAAGACACCCGTGACAAGTATCAAAGCCTATGGACAAGTGCTCCAAAAAATTTTTACAAAAAAAGGTGATGGAATATCGACCGAGATGCTCCAAAAAATGGATGCGCAGGTCAACAAACTGACCAACCTCATAGGTGATCTGCTCGACGTGACAAAAATACAGTCGGGTAATTTGGTGCTGCATGAAGAAACCTTTAACTTCAACCGATTTATTGAGGAAACGATGCAGGAAATGCAGCTTACCACTGACCAGCACCAGTTGGTAGTGAAGTTGGGCGCACCCGTTGAAATATATGGCGACAAAGAACGGGTGGCCCAGGTGCTCACTAATTTAATTTCCAACGCAATCAAGTACTCTCCGCATGCAAAAAAAATTATTGTCCAGTCGGTCAAAACGCGGGACACCGTGACACTCAGTGTCCAAGACTTCGGCATCGGTATCCCGAAGAAAAAGCAGCCGTTGGTGTTTGAGCGGTTTTATCGGGTAAGCGGCAGTAAAGAAGACACCTTCCCGGGGTTGGGCTTAGGGCTCTTTATCTCGGCCGAAATAATTAAACGCCAAGGAGGAAAGATATGGGTAGAAAGCACCGAGGGGAAGGGCTCAACGTTTTACTTCTCGCTGCCGCTGCGACAAAAGCCAGAAAGTAAACGCAAAAATATTGGTAATGAAGAAGTAAAACACGAATAAAACATGGCAAAAAAAATTTTAGTTGCAGATGACGACCCTGCCATTCTTGATTCAATAAAAATGATCCTCGAACTTGAAGGATATGAAGTGGTTACTACGGTGAACGGTGCTACCGTCCCGAGTCTACTCAAAAACAAACCAGATTTGTTGCTTCTGGACATCTGGATGTCGGGCCAAGATGGCAAAGACATCTGCCGCGCTTTGAAAGCTGACAAAGCGACGAAAAATATCCCTATTATCATGGTCTCTGCAAGCCGCGATGTGGCGGCATCCGCTAAAGAAGCGGGCGCTGACGACTTTTTAACTAAGCCATTTGAAATGGACGACCTCTTGGCCAAAGTCAAAAAATATACCTCCTAACAGCTACGGCTGGGTGACAAGAACGGGAGACGCAACAGGTTTGGGTAGTCGGCTAATAGACACAGTCGTACCGTGTGAACGTGTTTGTATATCAATGACCGCGTTAAGCTGGCGCACGAGCGACTGGACGATGGCGGTGCATAAACCTTCTTTAGAAAGTGCGTTGTATATGAAGACACAATTAGAAATTATCTGTCAACTTCTACTGCATGTATTGGAAAAGTTATGATTCTCGCTAACTTCAGTCGATAGGAGTACCATGCACACATGGACACTCGGCTAACTAAAGAAAGAATATATCATCCAACAACCTTTTCTCTCACCAAATGGAGTGACATACCCCATTATTATGGTGACTATATACGTGTGCTTTTTTTAGCTACCGCTGCTCTTTCAGCAGTAGCTATTCCGATTGTTGGCGACCTTCTTCCTCTCGGAACGTTTGCACAGGTTGGTAGTGCAATTCTGCTTGTCTTACTGGCAGGGCTCACAAACCCGCATAGTAAGACCATACTACTGTATGACACCGCCGTATCTGGGTTAGGGTTGCTTTTGCTTGAGTCGGCAGCTATTTCCTACTATTCTTCCGACTCAATGCAGCTGTTCGCCGTTCGAGAAGTTGGAGCACTCATACTTATGTTTGCGTTTTACTTTAGCGTAAAGACGCTTCGGGCGATGTCGCTGAAAAAAATTGGCAAGTTTGGACGGCCATGGGAATTTGAAAATACAAAAGATATGCACGAAGAATAATATGGATACTGATGCAAACCGCGCACGCATAGATGCTCTCGCGTTCCTTAAGCGCAACAAAACTGGTGTGCTTGCAACGGTGTCGGGTGAATATGATGCACACGCGAGCATGATCTACTATATAGCCGACGACGACTTCAACATCTATTTTTTGACACTTACCAGCACACGGAAATATGCGGCGATGACAGCGCATCCCCAAGTCGCATTTACCGTCTCCACAACGGACGTTCCACAGACACTACAAATCGAAGGTATGGCGATGGATATATCGCTGGACCTTGAAGTTGTAAAGAAAAAGGATGATTTGTTTGAGGTCCTGAACACAAACAAATGGTTTTACCCGCCTATATCTAAACTCGATCCCGCGGGCTCAGTTGTGGTCTGGATGCGCCCGACCTGGATCCGTTGGGCAGATTTTGCATTCGAGGCTGTGGGCACGGACCATGTACTTAAAGAGATCCCCATCAAAAAATGAAAGTGTGAATAGCGGTAGTCGCCGCATTGCTCGCGTCTGGCAATCTTTTCATAGGGTAAGTCGCTAAAGGCGCTGGTATAGGTGCGCCGCCAGCAACAGCTTCTATTGCCTATCGCATGGCCTCACGCAGAGTGTTTAGTATGCTATGCGCTTACTCGCCAAATTCATTTTTGAGGTTTTCGTCGGCCAATTCATTTACTTCTGGCAGTTCGGTCTCGTCTTCTTTGGAGTCGGACGTTTCGAATGTATTTTCTTCTGAAGCTGGGTCTATATTTGGTTCCATATGAAAACAACTATACACCCTAGGGCCTAAACGCAGGATGAATTATAAACACCACTCTTTACACTGGCAGGTTTGAGCGATAGGGTAATGCGGGATAGTGTGTACATTCGTGTGGAGGTTATCATGCCCAATATCGTACAGGCTGAGTTTTTCTTGGTTGGGGGCAAAGATGTTGAAACGATTGAGGCTCTTATTGAGCAATGCAGTGAGCGTGTTGTTGATGGGCTTGTGCTCATACACAAAGGAGAAGCGTTAGACGCAAATATTAAAAAAGTAGTCAGATTCTTCGACGAAGACGGCTCTATAACCGCCTTTGTAAAAGCGCATAAGGTAACAAAAGAAGGTCTTAACGCCACCCTGGAAGCGACTGCCAACGCTAAGGGTCTGTACCGAGTTTGGCAATGGTTTTGGGCTGATCGTTGGTCAGAAAAAAACTATAGTCAAAGACTTAAAATGTTGCCCTTTGTTACTCAGAAATGTAGAGATGTGGTAGTGACGCGTGGTTCTATCGCTGTCCAGCGTGCAGATAGGTCGTTTCGCTTTATTCGAGGGGATGAAGTGCGCGAACTCTTCGAGACTATTGGTAAAGCGACAGGTGTCTGGCTTTTTATATTTGAGCCAAACGACCTGCTCGCAGAAAAAAATACAGGAGTTGCTTCCTTTCTATGAGTTCAGCGGCCACCCCACGGTGGCCGCTTTTTTTGTTTGCTCAAACCATTTGCTACACTGAGACTACTATGAACTATGGTTTTTTGGGTGTAGTGCTCCTTTGCGGCCTCCTCTTTCCAGCCGCCGCAAGTGCGCACCAGCCGCGGCTGGTTGAAGGTACCTCGACCACTGTGGCTCAGCCGGAAGTGTCAAAAGCATACTACGGGGAACTGCGCGGCGAGCCCCACGTCTTTCATATCAGTTCGTCCAAACCCTTTGCCCTCTACGTAAACATCCTTGTGCCGGACATCGTTGGCCAAAAAAAAGATGTGTCAGCGCTAATAGTTAAAAAGGGCGTTACCACTTCACCCCTTGCGGCCCTCAGCGGCCCTGACTTTGCCTGGAAGCCTTTTTTTGAACCGTTTGGCTATGACCACTACTTTATGGGCCCGGAGTACCGGGGCCACGTGGGCCCAGGTGCGTACGAGGTGCTCGTATCGAGCAACAATAACGACAGTAAATATTCACTGGCTATAGGCGAGACGGAAGCGTTTGACGCCACAGAAGGTTTGAGTGCGCTGTATCTTATCCCGCGCATCAAAAGAAACTTTTTTAATGAGTCTCCATTGAATTTTATTCTTTCCCCTTTCGGATGGGGGTTGCTCGTGGCGATGTATCTGTTTGCGTGTATTTCTGGCTTTTGTATCCGCCTCGGGATGAAATACTTTTTCGGGCGCAACACAAGTCGCAACCTCTCACCCCGCGCTCGTTACTGGCGCCTCGGTGCGGGTGTCGGGCTGTTGTTGCTTGCCGCCACCACGAGCTGGAACCCTCTTGCTTTCTATGTGTCCGGGTACGCACTCTTTGAAGCACTGTTTGGGTGGTCGCTTGTGCAAAGTATGGGTGTAAAGTCGGTTTGACATTGTAAGTTACGGTATATAAGCTAGGGAGGCAAAGCCCGGGATATCTATGGCAGAATATATTTCAAACACTGTGTATACATTGCGCACCACCAAAGGATTAACCCAAGAAGAATTGGCCGAAAAGGTCGGTATCACTCGCCAGACGGTTATTTCAATTGAAAAGGGGAAGTATACTCCGTCGGTCCTTTTGGCTCTCAAGATTGCGGGCGTGTTCAAAGTAGCGGTCGAAGACATTTTTCGAATTTCCCATGGAAAAAACTCATGACAAATAAAATTTTTCATATAGCGACTGCAGTAACACTTGTCGTGCTGCTTATCCTCCTGACCGACCCTTTTATGCTGTGGATGCCCGCGCAAGCCCAGATGCCGGCGCTTCTTGGCGCTGCAGTCTTGGTATGCCTATGGGCGGGGTTTGTCATGTACGAGCAGGCTAACGACGAACGGGAAGTGGTGCATAAAATGCAGGCAGGGCGCGTGGCCTATCTGGCTGGCATCGCGGTGCTCACGATAGCGCTTATATACCAAGGGTTTCATCATGCGATAGACCCGTGGGTCACGGCTGCGCTCGGGGTCATGGTTGTGTCCAAACTCGGAGCCCGCCTCTTCAGTGAATATACACAGTAGTGATGTAAAGTTGG
>JAYUDS010000044.1:0-12063 GCA_043739595.1 Candidatus Adlerbacteria bacterium
GAGTTGTCGGCGACGATGTCGGCGTATTGAGCATCTTTGATGCTGTCTTCCCTGGCCATCATCTCTAGGTCATGTGATGTTAATCGTTTTGTATCTTCAAAAATTCTTCCCGCTAAGTGGAGCAGCATGGTGGTGTGTTTTGTTATAAAACGGGTTTCGCCGGCCAAGAACAGGATAACGCCCGAGGAGTCGACATCGCCAGCACCTATGGTTACGAGTTTGGGCTTCAGGATTGAACGCACGGTGTCATAAAAACCCATACCAACGCCTGAGGGGCCGCCGGCTGAAGTGACAAGTAAAACTATTTCTTTTTGTGGCGCATTGAGCATGAGGTCTTTAATTGCTCGCAACACTCTCTCGTTTGAGGTGTTTGTCACGCTGCCATAGTACTCAATCATGCGCGCAGGGGAGAAACCGGGAGCGTTAGCTATGGAAGGGAATACACTCGTGGTGGTGTTGGTAGAAGACGGTGTAATGTCAGGATGTGAATGTTGTTTGGGCACGATTACTCTTTAGTATACGAGGCATCGTTACTCGGGCAAGCTCAGCCATTGCTTAAATAAAATTCATCCATAGTCAAAGTTGTGGACAAAAAAGCGACTTTGCCCCAAAGTAGGGAGCATGTCACCAGCAGAAAAATTTTTGGAGAAATTAAACGCGGAGTATTGGCAGCTGCATAAAACGTACGAGGATTACTTTTGGCTGTCCTACATGGGCGACCACTCGGTAGATGAAGCTATGCAAGAGGCGCTGCAAACGCGCGATGCTTTTAGAGGTGACCCGGAGCGGGCGATTCAGGTGGAAAAATTTCTGACCGGAGCAAACAAAACAATATCTGAGCGCCTCGTGCTTTGGCGTGGGTTTTTTGAACTGTACCAGTCCCCGAAAGAAGCGCTCGAAATAAAAAAGAAAATAGACGCGCTCGAGTCAAAAATCCATAAAAAACGCTCCAAACGAAAAGAGGGTTATATAGATCCATATTCAAAAAAGTTTGTAGTAGCGTCCGCGCTCAAGATGAGCACCATGCAGGCGACTCAAGATGATGAAAAAATTCGTCGCGCATGTTTTGAAGCACTCGAAGAACTGGCTCTGGAGTTTTTGGATGAATACATTCCGTTGGTTGGCTTGCGCAACCAGTTTGCAAAAATGCTCGGGTACGCAGATTTTTACGACTACAAAGTTCGCCGTGAAAATGGCATGACCAAGAAGGAATTGTTCGCTATCTTTGACGAGATCTACGCTAAAACAAAGTATGCGCTTGATGACGTACGTAAACTTGAGAAGGCAAAACCGGGATTGCGACGGCCATGGAATTTTGGCTATATGATGTCGGGTAATTTTACGAAAGAAGAAGACTCCTACTTCCAGTTTGACGAAGCTCTTGAGCGCTGGGGACGTTCGTTTGCTGCGCTTGGCGTTGACTTCCGGGGCGGCACCATCACACTCGACTTATTGGACCGTAAAGGAAAATGGAACAATGGTTTTTGCCACTGGCCCAAACTTACGACATACAAAAATGGCAAACGCGTTGCAGGGAGTTCTAACTTTACTTGCAATGTGGTGGCAGGTCAGGTTGGCTCTGGGGTCCAGGGCTACAACACCCTCTTCCACGAAGGCGGCCACGCGGCTCATTTGCTTAATGCCGAAGAGAAAGAAGTATTCTTGAACCATGAATATCCGCCGTCTTCAACCTCGTGGGATGAGACACATAGTATGTTTATGGACACCATGTTTTCAAGCGTAGAATGGCGCACACGATACGCAAAAGACGCAGGAGGGAAGTCGTATCCATTTGAGCTGTATGAACGCAAAGTAAGAGAGCTCTCACCGCTTCGACCGCTTCAGATGAACTCGATAATTTTTGTGTCAGAATTTGAGCGCGAAATATATGAGACCAAGTCGCTTAACCACAAAAAAGTACTGGCAATTGCAAAAAAAATGTGCCGGAAATATTTCGACCAGTCGACGGACTCGCTTCGCGCGCTGAATGTGCCGCATATCTACAATTGGGAAAGCTCAGGCTCCTACCACAACTATGGGCTGGCGGAGTTGTCACTCTCACAATGGCGAGAGTACTTCTTTGAAAAATATGGTTATATCGTGGATAACAAAAATGTTGGACTAGAAATGGCAAAGGTGTGGAAGCTCGGCGGACGCAAAACATTTAATGAGTTTGTGCTGCTTGCAACCGGTAAAAAACTTTCTGCAGAAGCGTTTGTACGTACAGTGACTCTGCCGATAGAAAAAACATTGCAAACGGCACGCGAACGGGTAGAACGCCTGGAAAAAGTAAAAAAACATACTGGCCCAATCATGCTGAACGCGCATGTTCGCATGGCACATGGTACTGAGGAAATTGCAACCAACAAAAAGAGTTTTGAACATATGGCTGCTGCATACAAAAAGTGGCTGCACACGCAGATAAAAAAATAAGGCTTGTCTGGATTTGCGGCAAAAGAGTGGTAAAGTTTAAAGTGGCTTTAGTATAAGGGAGGAACATGTGACAAGACGTACGCATTCTATTTCGGATTCTGGGATTGTCTCTTACCTTAGCGGTATGGTCTTTATCAGGACCAGCCCGCGGTATGTTCAAATTGGCGTTGATTCGGCTATTAAAAAGCCGGCACCCACGCATGCACTAGAACGTGAAGTTGTCATAAAACGTCTTCGGCTTGCTAAAGGAGATATGGTTCAAATTGGCACCCTTAAGCGAGTGATTGAAAACGTAACTAAGGATAACCGTCTCAAGCTCGAGGGCATCGACGGGTATGTACTTCCGGAATCAGTTACCGTTATTCGCCGTACTGCCCGCACATAGGACACGACGCTCAGGCCAGCCAAGCCTGGGCGTTTCTTTTATTCTTGGTAGCGCTACACTAGAGACATGATTCCATATATTGCGACATACATGGGCGCGCTGGTTGTGTATTCGGTACTCGACTTGAGTTGGGCAAGCTTACTCATGAAAGATTTTTATCAATCTCGCATTGGTCCGCTCTTTCATTTTTCGGTCAACATTCCGGCTCTCGTCCTCTTTTATCTGCTTTTTGTTTTGGGGCTGCTCTATTTTGTTGTGTATCCCGCACAAGAAAAAGGATCCTTCCCCATGCTTCTCATAAGCGCGACGCTATATGGCCTGGTTACCTACGGCACATATGACCTTGTCAGTATGGGCACTGTGGCGTTTTGGCCGCTTTCGCTCACCATGGTAGACATACTCTGGGGTGTTTCAGTCAGTGTTCTGGTGAGTTCTGTTGCATATTTCATTGCCACTTACTTTGCGTAAAAATGAAAACTTCGCAGCTTACTAAAAAAGAATGGTTAGTATTGGTTGCGGCGGTGCTAGGCAGCGGTATCGCATTTTTAGACGGCACCGTAGTGAATGTAGCAATTCCCACTATTCAAAAATTCTTTGCAACCGACTTGGGAAGCGTACTATGGGTGGTCAATGCATTCTCACTCATGGAGGCGTGTTTACTACTTGTCAGCGGTTCGTTGTCCGACCGTTTAGGACGTAAGCGGCTATTTGTTTCAGGGATGGTGCTTTTTGTTATTTCATCGATAGCTTGTGGTTTCTCAAATAGTATCGGGATACTCATCGTATTTCGCGCCATGCAAGGGGTGGGCTCCGCTATGATGATACCCGGCAGTTTGTCATTAATTTCTACAAATACTGCGCCTGAGCGGCGGAATAAAGCAATTGGGCTGTGGTCAGGCATCAGTGGAGCGTTTGGTATTGTTGGGCCCTTCGTAGGCGGGTTTATTGTGCAGCATTTTTCCTGGCGTATGATCTTTTTTATCAATGTACCTCTCGGACTTTTGGCGATTGCGGTGGCGCTGTACTTTGTTCCAGAAAGTAAAAGTAAAACGACATCGAGTATTGACTGGCGAGGAGCAGTGCTGGTATTCCTTGGGCTCCTTGGGGTTTCCTATGCGCTCATGAGCGTGCCAGATGCCGGTTGGGGGAGCCTGCGTGTACTGTCCTGCCTCACCTCGGGCGTTGTCCTTTTCTCTACCTTCATATATACGCAGTTGCATGCGGCAACGCCGCTTTTGCCGCTGCAAATTTTTAAACGTCCCTTAGTGGCTGGCGCAAACCTTATGACTTTTTTACTCTATTTTGCGCTCAATAGCACCTTCTTTTTTCTAATGCTCAACTTGCAACAGATACAAAAATTTAGTCCTTTGCAAGCAGGGCTTGCCACGTTGCCCGCCGTCTTGGTTATAACCTTTCTTTCGGGGTCTGGCGGCACTTTTGCTGACCGCTATGGCCCGCGATTACCACTTATCGCAGGCCAGATACTGGTCGCTGCGGGCATAGGGCTTCTCCTTACTGCAGGCGCTGATGCTCACTATTTCTACACTTTCTTTCCGGCACTCATATTGTTTGGTCTTGGGATGGCACTTGTTATTGCACCTATCACAAACAGTGCGTTGTCTGTCTCTGATGAATACTCAGGCGTAGCCTCAGGTGTTAACAACGCTATAACCGGCGTCTCGGCACTTCTTGCTATCGCAGTTTTGGGCGCGCTGGTGGTTCCTATTTTCACGATGTCACTTCATGAGAGACTTCAAGCTTCTTCACTTACCGCGCGTCAACAAGAGGTTATTTTTTTGCAGTCACCAAAGTTTGGTGCTATAGAAGTACCTTTTTCTTTTGGCGCTGAAGCACAAGCAGCTGCAACTCATGCGGTAACAGATTCATTTGTGTTTAGTTTTCGGGTCATGATGGGTATAAATGTTACATTGGCGCTCATGAGCGCTGGCGTTGCAGCTCTTTTTATTCAAAAAAAACGATACCTCATATAAGTGAGGTTATACACACCTCTTGAAACGGGAAGTAGCGCACTACTGTAGAGTTAAGAAATGAATAAGCGCGGCTTTACCCTTATTGAGCTTTTGGTAGTTATAGCAATAATCGGCCTTCTCGCGGCCATTGTGTTGGTGTCTTTGAATAGTGCGCGCGTTAAAGGGCGCGACGCCCATCGTGTGGCATCGCTCCAAGAAATTTCAAAAAATATTGAGCTGGTGAATACTGGAGCCTCGTTAAATTTTTATCAGGGGACAAGCGGTGCTCCTGCAACGACGCAATGCACGACCGCGTACACCGACATACGTACTTGTGCGGCGGTGGGGGTATCTAGCGGCACAAATGCTAATGGGTTAAACAATTATACCGACCCGTATGGGCCGGCACTCACTACATGCAAGGGTACTGCCTCGGGCGCAATCTCAATTGGCGCCTGTCAGTTTTCAATTTCTGCGTTAAACGGAAGTGGGAACCCGACTATACAAAATTACGAAATTTGTACTTATCTTGAGAGCCCTTCTATCAGTGGCGCATTCGGGCCAGGTTTGGTAAGTATCACCAGCAGTAGCGGCGGAAGCGTTGTGAACGGCTGCCAGTAGTTTGTATATAAAAAAGAAACCACCCCCATGTTTTCGGGGGTGGCTGTTGTCAGGCTATTGGAGTAGCTAGAAGTTGTTTTTCTGCTCGATACGAACGTAGGAGCTGATGACGATAGACTCGAAAACGAAGTTCATGCCTAAAAGGAAGCAGCAAGATTCCATTGTATCCGAACTCACCCCGACAAGCATCAGCTAAGAACTCTGCTATCTCATCGAGATAACTTTTTTCCCAAGTAGGATCCTTGTGGTCAACGAACACCTGGGGGATGGTTCGGAGGGCCTGCGTTACGTTTGCTTGATGGAAGTGAATACCACACGCGACGCCGAAAAGGATACTTGTTCCTAAACTGCGAGCGTGTCCCACCTCTGAGCTCTGCACGGCGGTGATACAAGTGCTCAAAAGTTGAACGCGCTTAGTGTCGAATTGATACATCGGTCTTCTATAGGTGATGTATTTTTCAACAAGGTCTGGGTATGAAGGATGGATTTTAGATAATGTTTCTAGCTGCAAGAGGAGGCTCCATGTACTATTGAGGTCCTATAATAGTACGTGTCGTATAGGTTTTTTGGTGCATGTGTTGTAGTGGTGTGTTCTTCATGCAATTTTTGGGCAGATCATGTACCGTTGAGTGTGTATGAAAGGCTTAATGTATGGATTCGCGCTTGCCGCGGTATTAACAGTTATCAGCGTTCCACTGGGTCAGGCAAAGGCTTGGCAGACACAGCAGTATCAGCAGTATTGGTGCGGTTCTTATTATTCATATACTCCGTGCCAACAGACAACGTATCAGCCGTATACGTACACGAACTACAGTAGTGACACGACTCTTTATTACAACAACAAAGTTAACTACACAGAATATACGCAGCCAGCGCAGACGTACACCTGGCCAACTCGGTACGAGTACCCTTCATATACGAGCTACCCCAACTACTACCAATCTTCGTATGTAAACACAACGCCGAATTATTACAGCAATACGATGAATAGTAATTACAATTATAATTACGACAATAATAACAACTACAATTCGTCCTACGGAAGCGACTACGACTCATATGGGTATCCAAAGCCGCATCCGAACTCGAGCTATACCGCTCCGATGAGTAATTATGGGAACTATAACTCAAATTACAACAATAATTACGCCGGATATTAGGCGGCGGAATTCTTTGTAAAGGTACGAGATGATCAAGCTTCCTGCGCTTCAGCGGGGGCTTTTTCGTTTTGGGAAGTTTCTACCGTCTGGCCAACACCTCCCCCGCGGATAATTTTGGCCGTTAAGTTGAGAGTTGAGTTGGGGTTTTTTGCTTGTGCGGCAGCTTCATCCCAGTCGAATGCGCCGCGTACATATTTGCGCGTGTCCACGACTCCTTCTTCGACGGGCAAATTACGCATACCTATTTCGTCACCGTAGTACATGACAGGGACGCCCGGGACGCTATAGAGCATATCCAGTGCTTCCAATACCTGTTGTTCGTTGCCTCTAAAAATTTCTGCGACGCGCATGGAAGTCGTCTTTAGTTTTTCAAACGCGTACAGGTGGTCAGGGTCCATGGCTTCAAATAACCGCTCATGTTCAGCGGGGGGCAGTGTTGCAAGCGAAATTTCATCGTGGTTGCGCAAGAACGTCGCCCATTGGCAGTTGTCTGGTATATCACTTGAACGCGCAGTCATGTCTAAAACGCGTGCAGGCTCGTTAAACACAAGTGCCATCCACATTTGCTCCATAAGCGGGAAGTGGTATGCCATATGGCATTCATCGCCGTCTCCAAAGTAGGTCTTGGTTAATGCTACGCTTTGCGCTGCTTCGGCCAACAGGACAACGTCTGGGTAATTTTTCTCCAGACGTGCGCGGATGTTTTTGATAACTCGGTGTGTTTCTTCAAGTCCTTTGCTGGTGGTGTTTTCTCGCTTAATTAAAAATGGCACCGCATCAAGACGAAAACCATCAACGCCCATTTTCGCCCAAAACTCCATGTGGGACACCATTGCGTCGAAAACTTCAGGGTTGTCCCAGTTGAGGTCAGGCTGTTGCGGATAGAAAGTGGCAAAGTAATAGTCTTCAGTAGGTAGGTTGTGTATCCAGTTGTTCGGCTTTATATCGGGGAACATGTTGGATGCTCCTTCAAACCCATAGTCAATTTCTCGCCACAGGTAGTAGTCTCGCTTCGAGTTCTTTTTTGACGCACTTGCCTCGACGAACCACGGATGTTCGCTTGAGGTATGGTTAAGTACAAAGTCCGTAATGATACGGATTCCTCGCTTATGGGCCTCCTCGACAAGTCGTTGAAAATCATCTATAGTGCCGAGTTCCTCCCGTACGCCCCGGTAGTCGGTGATGTCGTATCCTTCGTCCACTCCAGGAGATGGATAATGGGGTAGGAGGTGCAGCGTATTTACCCCGAGCGAGGTAAAATAGTCGAGATGCGAAATAAGCCCATTGATGTCACCGGCAAATTTGTCGATGTAGAGCTCGTATATCTTTGCAGATTTCCACCAATAGGTTCGCGTGTCCATAGAATAAAATAATTATAGTAATAATAGTAGTATAAAGTCTTGATGAAGATTTGACGACTATGGAGTCTTCATGCCTTCTTTAGCATACTGACGCGACAATGCCCATTGTCGCTACCACGCGCCCCAATATGCCTTCAGCTAACCCGACACATTCACTCTCAGAGAGAGCCGCATTGCTTATTGGAGCGGGGCTCTTGGTCGTGTCATCAACAATTCGCCTCATATCTTATCCGACGATCACCTCGGACTATACTTACTTCCTAGCAAAATGGTTTGTTGAGTTGCAGTCTCACCCTTGGCTTACGTCATTCCAGCATCAATTTTCTGACTATGCGCCGTTGTATCTGTATCTGCTTAAATTCCTTACTTTTTTCCCTGTGTACAGCTTGTGGAGTGTAAAAACGCTTTCGCTCGGTTTCGATATCCTTATTGCTGTATTGGCGTACCGGATGCTTAAAGACACCACAAAGTACTCTCGCGGCACCCTTTTTCTGACTTTTTGCATCATGCTTTCTATCCCGACTGTGGTGCTTAATAGTTCCTTGTGGGGCCAGTCGGATGCGACCTACGCGCTTGGTGTTGTGGGCGCACTCTACTGTATGATGCGTGACAAACCGCGCGGCGTTGCGTTGTTTATGGGACTCGCGTTCGCCTTTAAAATCCAAACTATTTTTTTCGTACCAGTACTTCTAGGGTATTTCTGGCGCCGTAGAGATGCGTTACTTGAATTGCTATGGATACCAGGCATATATATAGCTACAATAATTCCGGCATGGTTGAGCGGCGGCTCGTTTGTGCAATTGTTGATGACCTATGCGCATCAGTCGAGCGAATATACGGCGCTCAACCTATCATCGCCTTCGGTGTTTGCATTTATAGAAAAATTGTCTCTAACTCCTCCAGAACAGAGTATTTTCTTTTGGTTGGGTATTTCTATTTCGACAGTTATTTCAGCACTGGTGGCATATGTCGTGTCTAAAATCTCGAATCGACCTTCGGCGCTCCTGTTTTGGAGTTTACTGTGCGTCATATTGGTGCCGTTTTTCTTGCCGCGCATGCATGAACGCTATTTTTATCTCGCAGATATCATATCGGTTCTATATGCTTTGTATGTCCCGCGTCGTTGGTTTGTGTCCGTATTGGTGGTCGGAGCTTCGCTGTTGGCGTATATGCCGTTTCTTTCAGGCCAAGTTCCATTCTTTTCGGGCTTTCATGTTGATTTGCGGTTCCCGAGCATACTTCTTGTGCTTGGAGCAGCATCACTTCTCTTGGCATCCATCTTGTCTGCTCGCAAAAGGTTCACCGTACAGTAAACAAACATTATCGGGTGCGCCACCACTGGATAGCCACAGGGAGGGCTGACACTACAATAATGAGCGCGATGATAGGGTAGATATATTCGTCGATGCCGGGGACCACATTGCCGAGGAAGTAGCCAAGTAGTGTGATGCCGGCTCCCCATAGAAGGCCTCCAACGATGTTGTAGCGAAGAAAGGTTGAATACTTCATGCGTCCAACTCCAGCAAGAATCGGTGCAAATGTGCGCGCTACGGGGAGGAATCGAGCTAGAATGATAGTTATTGGGCCGTATTTCTCAAAATAGGCATGGGTTTCAAGTACGTACTTTTTTTTGAAAATTCGTGAATCCTTCTTTTCAAAAAGCGAAGGACCGACTTTTGCTCCAAACCAATACCCTACCGAGTCGCCAAGAATTGCTGCCACACATACCAAAGGCACGAGCACCTGGATGTCAAACGTGCCGCGCGATGCTAAAAGCCCCACGCTAAAGAGTACGCTGTCACCAGGTAGAAAAAAGCCAAAAAATAGTCCTGATTCAGCAAAAATCAAAAGAAAAAGGCCTATATACCCAAAGGAAAGAACAAGAGAGAGAATGTCAAAATGCATGAGATGTTACCTAAGGAATATCCAATAAAGAAGGACAATGACAAATACAATACCCGCCACAAACAATACATTAGCGGATTGCTTTGATGATGCGAAGTTATTTCGAAGGAGAAAGCCGTAGATTCCAACTTCTTTTTGATTTGAAATTTGTGTTGTGGCGCGTTCAACAGCACGTTTCGACTGCTCTTCTATGCGGTGTATTTCTGCGTTTGCTGCTTTTTGGTCTTGTGTCTGATGTGCTGTTAGGGGAGTCTTCTGCGGAGCGCTTTTAAGCGCTGCAAAACCAGCGGTTATGTCTTCATCGCTCCAGCCTGCCGAGCGCAGCGCAATTTCTATGTCAGGCATTTGGAATCCTGCTTGAAGATTTTGGCGAATGTAGCTGAGAATCTGTTCATTAACCATGTATTGAGTATCGTCCAAATTCCAGTAAAGGGCAACAGGCATATAAAACGCCCGAAGGTAGAATTCGGGCGCTATATATGTCCTCTACACGCGAGTTCTGTCTATTGGATAGTAAGAGTGGCGGTGCTTGTTATACCGCTTGTCTGGCCGCTAAACGTGTAGGTTGCAGTGGTTCCGGGAGTACTGGGTAGAGTCATGGAACCGGTAGAGAAGCTGCCAGAACTATTGGTGAATGCATCCCCAACAACTGCACCGCCCATCATAATTTTGACATGTTCTTCTCGGCCAAAATTATGTCCGCCAAAGTCTATGCTACCGCCTGCTTTTACCGTCTGATTATTTTGGTCAATCATGCCAATACCACTCGATGGTGGAGGTGTGGTATCGCCGCCATTTCCTCCCGCAGAGCCTCCATGCCCTGCAAGCAGCCCTGCTATTTGAGTTTTAAGCATATTTACTTGATTCTGGAGATCGTTGATTTCATCCTGCAAAGTTTTATTGTCCGGTGGTGTTGTCGAGCTGGTCCCACCGGTCCCCGTAGTTGTGGACGTAGTAGCATTTTGGAAGTTGTAGATGTGGAGCATAACCACGCCATCAGTATCTTGAGCTACGTTGAGGTTAATTACCCCTGTGTTTACGTCTGTCGAAACCAAACTCTGGCTGTCGTTGTTGGCTGACAACGCGTTCGGTGTAAAACGTATGGTTCCAAAGTGAAAACCTTGAGGTGGCTGATTTTCTGTGACGGAAATCATAGAGCTACTCGCCATTGTGTGTACTGCTATATCGTAGTGCGAAATATCGAGGCATGTTGAGGTCGAGATTGAGCCATCATTATTTACGTCAAGGTTAATATCTGACTCACAGAGTTTGTGCGACATGAAGGTGCCGTTTTGCAGTGTCTGCGTTGTGGTGCCGTTCTTCACCTGAAAGTTGTAGGTCATGCGCGGCGAAGACACGGCGCCCACGGCAGCAGCATCACCCACCAGACCGGTAGTTGGACAATTAAGCACTGTGTTTGCAAGAGCCGCTACTGGAGCCTTGCCCGTTTCGAGGTTTTGGAAGTCGGTCAGATTATGAATGTTGCTATTGCACAAATGCTTCATAACCATGACGTGGTAGGTGACCATCGTTGGCACTGAAGTGGTTGCATTTGTGGTTGTGCCTGTGCCGCCGGTTCCAGTTGTCGTTGCCGTTGAAGTGGTTGATGTCGTGAAGGTCATGTCCACTGACGATGATGCCGTGCTGGATGCTGACATCGACATGAGCTCGAAGTGATACATCGTATTCGGGGTTAGACCAGTCAAATTGACTGTGTGATTCAAGACCATACCTGAATCAAGAGTTGAAGTGGCCGTATAACTGCTGGTGGTACCGTAACTCACCTGAGAAGTTCCAGCGATATTCGACGTCCACGTGATGACGGCACCCGTCTGTGTTGGGTTGACAGCAACACTGCTAAACACTGGTGTCGAGACGGCGGTGTCGGCATGAGCAAAGTAGCTCTTATAGCTGCCAACCGCCACTACGCTTACCAGCGCAAGCAGAACGTACATAGCTATGGTTGCGTACTGGGGGATTCGTAATTGCATAAAAGCGTTACATTTAAAATAGTAATGGCTCCCACTCGCTTTCGTGAGCTGTTCACCGGGAGGTTGCACTTACTATAAGCACTGGCGCCTGTTCTATGGATGAATGGTATGCTGGGGGCATTATGTTTGTTCTCGATATAAAAAATTTGCAAAAGAAGTATGGAAGTTCAACAGCCGTTAAAGATGTGTCTCTACATGTTGAAAAAGGAGAGATACTCGGTCTCCTTGGTCCTAATG
>JAYUDS010000045.1:0-28518 GCA_043739595.1 Candidatus Adlerbacteria bacterium
ACATTAGGCGAGAGAGTGGACACTTTGTTTGTCGAAGCTATAGAAGCCATCTCAGCTGCCGCATTTTTACCGCGGGAAGAAAAGAAGCCCTACGTGCGCTTGGGTATACGAAAATTTGATACGCTGAAATTGCTCTTGATGGTGCTGTGGGAAGCGAAGTCGCTCGATACTAAAAAATATATTGCACTCTCCGTAAAAGTGGATGAAGTGGGAAAAATGCTCGGTGGATGGATAGGACAACTCCAAAAGCAAAACTCCCCCGCCGAAGCGAAGGAGAAATGAAGAGAGTTGCGGAGACGGAAGACGACCTCGTTGTCGAGATTCCACTCGTTGTCTGAGTTGACCCAATTCGTGTTGAGCCACGACTTGCCATCATCGTTCCGGTTGACGTAGAACACGTTCGGGTTGTCATCGGAGTCGGTATTGTACGGAGTTCCACCCACGCCACCACCCATCGAATACTCTCTGGGTTGCATTTTATCCGGCATCATAATGCCTTAGAACTCCACACCAAGTATCTTCAATTTTTTGAAGTGTCTAACCTACAAGCCTCTAGTAGGCACCTGTAGACGGCATGCGTTGCACTATTCAAAGCCATAGCTCAAAACATTCTAAACGCATGGATACTGGATTCGGCAGCGGGAAACCGTAGTTGCCCGCATACGCGCCTACTACCATTTGTATAGTATCATCACGTCATTTATTTCAAATAACCAAATTTGGGCAAAAAAGTGGCCCCGCGTTTTTAAGCGCGGGGCCAAGGGCTAAGGGACTAAGTACAAGTGCTGAGGGGCCTAGGTCTGAGAACTACTTGCGGAGACGGAAGACGACCCCGTCGCCGAGATTCCACTCGCCGCCTGAGTCGACCCAAGGCGCGCTGAGCCACGACTCGCCACCCCCGTTCCGGTCGACGTAGAACACGCTCGGGTTGCCACCGGAGTCGGTGATCTGATTCATCGCAGTCCAGAAGTAGTCGCCACGCCGCTGGTCCTTGAGCGCCAGCCGGATAGCGGGACCATCAGCAGGTTCACAAAGACTGTGCCCGAGCTCCTGGATGCGCGCCCAAATCAATGCGGTCGTCGGGTTCTTAGTGAATCCGAGATCGCGCACCTTGGCGTGGGCGAACTTGATGGTCGCCCTCTCCCCGGGCACCCAAGCTGGTTTGGACATGATGTCCTTCGCCAAGTCCGAGATCGAAATACTCCCCGACTTCATTTCGACGAGGAGCTCGTCCTTGGACTTGCCGCCGGTCTCAATCTCAAGATAGACCGGAAAGACCGGGCTTTTCGCTGAGAATTTCCGGATACCTGTGAGCAGGTAAGCTGCCCACTCGGGATGTTCGTTGAGGAACTGGGCGCCGTCGTCGTTGAGCCCGGCCTTGTTGTACTGGGCTCGAAAAACTTCGCCCGCTTTCAACCCTTTTGGACTGTCAGCAGTAACGATAGACGTGGTCAACGCAGTTTGCATCGGCATCATCTTTCTCCAAAATTTTGAATGAGCTGTCCTAAAACCGGATTATTCCGGGATCATCAGCTATATACAATTATATCACATAAATTACTACTTAGTCAAGTAAAAAACGGTGCCTTAGTGAAAAAACGCTTATGTATAAGGGTTTATTGCCCAATTACGATTCTTTGCCCAACGGCAATACCATGCGCAGCAGCAAATCCAGCAGGGAGCTCAAGCACATACTTAGCTGGTGACCCGGGGTGGAAGGTTTGAGGATACGAGTCTGGTGAAGCATTCGCTGCAATAGTGAGTATTTTGCCCTGTGTGTCTGCAAAGAGCATGTCAATAGAAAACAGCATATCTTTCATCCAAAAACCGAGATCACCTGGTTCGGGAAAGATAAAAAGCATACCGGTACCCTCGGGGAGAGAATCTCTACCCGACAAGCCAGAAACCTGCTCTGTTTGGGAAGAGGCAACCTCTGCCAGGATATTGACCTTGCCTACAGTTATTTGTTTAGTGGATAGCATAGGTTGACCATGCCCAGTTGCCACGGTGTTAGGCACATTTTGAGGCTTCGATTGGTGGGAAGCCAAAGATACTAATCCAATCAAAAGTGCTACCACTAACCCGCTGCCGAGCCACACTTTGCTTACTGCCATATACCGACGATGAGCGTCATGAGGATAATGTTGACGAGCCGCAGACCTGCATTAAGCAAAAATAGGCCAAATGGCTTATCCTCCCATAGCACTTCGCTCAAAAGCATCGTGACATAAAACCCGAGCCAAATAATGATAGCCAACAGAATTGCAGAATACACAGAATGAGCGCCAAAAACCGTCGTCATAATACCAAGGACATACGCTGTTACCAGAGCGGAAATAAACTCAACGATCATGAGTTGTACAGGAAACTGCATATTTTTTATTTCAACAGGGTTTTTACCACGCAAACGCATCCACTGTTTACCAAACCCGATTGGTGAATACCAAAAACTTCCAACTACCATGGCTACAATTGCCGCCACTACCACTGCAAAATAGTTCATCAACATACGTCATTTAGATTAATTAGTTAATATGAGGCTCTAATCTAACTCCGAGTATACCAAATCGGGACTGTAGCAACCCAACAGTGCACCTTGAAAGTTTTGGAAGTTATAGTATAATGCGTTTACTTTTCTATGCTCGCATTTTTTATAAGCATTGCTGCATTTTGCTCGACCATGGGGGGCGGGTATTTAGCACTTCGGCTGCGTGACCGACTTCATTTAATTTTAGGGTTCAGCGCAGGCGCAGTTATAGCGGTAGCATTCTTTGACCTTATACCTGAAGCTATCGAACTAGCTCAGCCATTCGGCTCCAAAAATGTACTTGCGGTAGTTGCGCTTGGTTTCGTACTTTACCTCTTTTTAGACCGCCTCCTTTTACTCCACAGCCATGCGCATGAAGAACACGACACCGAGTCGCGCGGACATGTGCGCGCTGGCTCACTTTCTATACATAGTTTTTTGGACGGAGTAGGCATAGGACTCGCCTTCCAAGTCTCTTCTGCAGTAGGGGTTATCGTAGCTATTGCTGTGCTGGCACATGACTTCTCTGACGGCATCAACACCGTAAGTGTAATTTTACGTCATGGAGGCGAGAGGTTTAAAGCACTACGATGGCTAGTAGTTGACGCGGTGGCTCCAGTACTGGGAGTACTCTCAACACTTCTTTTCCATGTCACTACAGAAAACCTCGGTCTTTTATTAGCGCTTTTTGCTGGTTTTTTCCTCTATATTGGGGCTTCGGACTTGGTGCCCGAAAGTCACCACGTCCACCCCACTTTTTGGACTACCGCTATGACTATACTCGGTGTGGCAGTACTTTTTGGCGCGATTCGGCTGGCGAGTATATAAAAAACCTTTATGGAAAATATGCTTTTCCGACGTCGGGTGTACGCCCAACATCCTGCAAAATTATAGTCGTTGCACTTCTTAATTTTGCGGAGGCGGAGAGATTTGGTTACAAATAAATTTCGTGCATGTAATTTATTACTACCCTGCACTCGACAGCATGACGAAGCGTCAGCTCGCGGGCAAGTTTGTTAACCTGGCAACGCTGTGCCGCTGATAACTTGCTCCTGCAAAGAGAATGACTGGTCAACAATTCCTTGTGGCCACTGAGTGGGACCATTAATACCGATCACTGCAAGATCCGCATTTGCCATGGGCACTAAAAAACCTAAAAACAAACACAAATACTCCAAATACGCTGTAAATTATTTTTCATACGAAAGGTTAACAACTTATAATGAACCCAATACAACCTGTACAATTAGTTGCGATGGAAAAAATATACAAAAATAAGGAGTTAGCACTTCAATTCCTTCTCCTTGCAATTGCGGCAGCCTTTCTCACTTTTAACATGAACCGCACATTGGTCGATTTTGACGAGGCCACGTATGCGCAGGTTGTAGTGGACACTATGCACAGTGGCCAATTTGCAAGTTTTCAGCTAAGAGGAGAAAACTGGTTTGAGAAACCTCCCCTCTTTCTATGGCTCGATATGGCTAGTGTGCGTGTGTTTGGAGAGAGCGAAGTCGCATTTCGTATACCAGCTATTATTGCAGCAATACTCTGTTGCTACTTCACGTACTTAATTGTCCGCAAAACAACAGGAAGCGTTATTGCAGCTGCTTTTGGGTTTCTTGTCTTACTCTTTTCGAATAGATTTTTTGTATATGGTAGAGAGCTTCGTCTAGACCAGGCAGTAATTGCGGCCATGTTGGCCGCGTTCCTTCTCTGGCTACACAGTGACGAAAATCCAAAAAAGCTTTTTTGGATTTTCCCGCTCATCGGCGTAGGCTTTCTTATAAAAAGTGTCATTGCTTTTCTTATAGTGCCAGCTATTTTGCTATACGCTTTTTTCTATATGCGGTGGTCCTGGGTGCAAAGCAAGTATCTTTGGTACGGGTTACCAGTCATGTTACTCATTCTCCTTCCTTGGCATCTATGGGAGTCAGTGCAATTCGGATGGTTATTTTGGGAAAACTATATAGGCTATCAAATACTACAACGCGCAACTTCTACAATAACGGGGTCCAATAACGAAATCGACTACTTGTTTGTTCTTTGGACTTTAATTCCTTGGATATGGGTACTTGTTGCCGAACTTGCCCTACTGATCGGCTTAAAGAATGTGCGCCAATTCAAAAACGTAATTCATTTTTGGGGCATAATTTCCGCACTCGCATATGTATTCTTTTTAACCGTTATTTTCACAATGGCCAAAACCCATCTTGGGAGCTACCTACTGCCTGCATTCCCTTTTATAGCTATAGCAATAGCGGAGTGCCTCTTTTACCTTAGTATCGTCGCCAAACAATATAAAGTTTTTTTGTACTCTGGATTCTTTGCACTCGTTATTTTTGCTGCATATATTTGTGTTTCACAGCGTAATATGCAAACCATGTACTGGACACAAGATGAGCAAGCGGTTGGAGCGCTCTACAAAGGACATACCGAGCAGTTATATGCTATCGATTGGCGAATAGCGGAAACCATTGAGTATTATGGTGATACAAACGTAATAAAACTTGACCCCTATACGAACAAGGGGAAGATTGTTAAGGGGCCATTTTATGTAGTCGTGGACACGATAGACAAACCGTTTTTTGTGCGGAGTGGCACGCCCCTTTATCCTGGACTCAACGTTCTCTACCAAGGTACTACGCTCGCATTGCTTTACTCAGATCGTGACTTAATTCTTCCTCAGTTTTAGGCTCAAAAGCTTTTCGAATTTCTCACGAAAGTGCCCCGCGCTTTCTCTCAAATCTCTCTTCGTTCAATTTGCTCCTGCGGAGGCGGAGAGATTCGAACTCTCGGTGGGTTGCCCCACACAGACTTTCCAGGTCTGCGCACTAGACCGCTATGCGACGCCTCCAGTGTCGGACACGCTCATTTATCGCATGATACGTACATATTTACAAGAAATGCAGAAAGGCGGTCCCGTAGGACCGCCTTACATCAAAGCTCTGTGCGTGGCGGCCTGCTCATGGGCCTACCTACTGCTCGGGCAGGATAGCAGCCATGGGTCATGACTGTGAGGCTTGGGCAAGCGTCTTGTTCTCTATTGAGTCGAGGAACATCTCGGGGCAACTTAGCGTCAGGAATTTGTTTTACACGAAAGACTCTATTGGGCCAATCTGAACCGTCATAGGGAGCCATCACTGCCTCCATGTATACTCCGACCACTCGTCGGTACCTCAACTGTAGCAAAGATTAATATAAAAAACAGTGGATAAAAGAAAGCCGGGCACGAAAGTCGTGCCCGGCATACCCGGCAAAGATATACTTATCCTTTGTGTGGCCGAGATCTGCGTGGAATGTACTGCTGGGAAAACGGAATCCGTCGCGACTCTACACGTTCGTTTTCAAGAAAAAACATTTCGTTTGGAACCTGGTCCGTACTATCCGCCTTATTTCGGGGTGTTTCCCCAAAAACTCTTTTTGCTTCGAGCTCTGCTCGTATTTTTCCATGATCAAACACGGTACGTCCTTTCGTCTCGGCATCGCGAAACGTTTCCCCTTGAATCGCACGCTGCCGTACTTGGTATACGCCTCGCAAAGGCTCAAGTCAAATTTTTATCCCCCAGCAAGGCTCGAATTCGCTCATCAATAGGCGGATGGGTTGAAAATAGTTTTGTGATAAAACTTTTTGCCGCCCCGCCACCAAACGGGTTAGAAATGTAGAGGTGAGCTGTTGCATTGTTTGCGGTGCGCATAGGTGCTGTATAGCTGCCAATTTTACGAAGCGCAGACGCTAAACCCTCAGGATAGCGGGTAAGCAGTGCTCCTGAAGCGTCGGCTAAAAACTCCCGCCTTCGCGAAATGGCCAGCTGCAACAGTGTCGCTATAATGGGCGCAAGTATAACCAGCACGATTGAAAGCACAGCGACAATAGGGTTTTGCTTTTCTTCCCTATCCCTGCCTCCCCCGAACAAGGTTGAGCGCCAAAAGAAGTCAGACAGCAAAGTAACAAACCCTACAAGTACGACCGCAATGGTCGCAACGACCATGTCACGGTTACCAATATGGGAGAGTTCATGGGCTAACACTCCCTCAAGCTCCTGGCGGCTCATCATAGCAAGTAGACCGCTCGTCACTGCAACCGATGCGTGTGTAGCGTTGCGGCCGGTTGCAAAAGCGTTGGGTGCCGGGTCATCAATGATATACACCTTGGGTTTTGGGAGGCCCGCCGTGATACAAAGATTTTCAACAACCTGATTAAGTTCGAGATAGGCCGGGCCCGTGGCAGGTTTCGCGCCAGCCATTGCTATGACGATAGTGTCGGAGAACCAGTAGCTAAAAATATTCATCCCAATGGCTAGAATGACGGATACAAACAGTATGCCTGGATTGTGATAGTACGTAGATATTGCCCAGCCTGCAGCTATTACGACGCATAAAAACACAAACATGAGCGCCCATGTTTTTGAAATATTTTCAGTTTTGTGAGTATAGAGTGTGGCCATGAGAGTTATACGATACCATCAGTGCGCAAAAAGAAAAGAGCGGCTCCCTGCCGCTCTTTTTACTCTCGTGTTCGTAACTTTTCGTCAAACTCTCTCATCTCATCTGCAATTCTGCCAAGAAGATCATATTCCCCTGCTTTGTCTGCAGATATCCACGCGAACTCGGTTGAGTCTTTTGGGTCTAGTACGACGTCGCCCGAAGCATACGGTGCGGCAAAGCGAATTCCAAACACGGGGATATTATCGGGTCGAATGAACGTAAAGTGGCTAAGATATTCGATATTGCCAACTTTTATGCCAGCTTCTTCCAAGATTTCTCGTCGCAGAGCCGCTTCGAGAGGAGATTCCCATCCATCAGGAGATGATTGGGGTAACGATTCATAGTCAGTTCTGTCCATGCCACCGCCCGGAACAGTCCAAAGACTTGGATAGACCTTGAGATTTTGGTGGCGTTTTATAATTAGAAATTGCCGCGCGGGATTGTAAATGAGACACGCACCCACGATACGATGACGATTTTTATCTATTACTGTCTGAGCCATGGGTTCCTCCGTTAATATCTAAACACTTTTAACATAACTTACCAGCTTTCGCCGCCAAAACCGCCTCCAAACGAACCACCGCCTCGAGAGCCCGAAGAACCACCAGGAGCCGAGCGAGCGTTGCGGCCGATTGCAAAAGCGTTGGGTGCTGGGTCTGACATAACGTACGCTTTAAGCATCGGTAGGCCAGCGGTAATGTCGATAACAATACCTTTAATATAGAAAAAAGGGCAGCATTTGGCTGCCCTTTGTGTATCAACCCAACTTATCTACTTGGACAATATACACTCCTCCCCCATTGCTTTCCAAGGGACCGGATAGTTCAGATCGTTTAATCCTTACGATTTCTATTTCCTCTGGCGTTATTTTCTCAAGACGCATGATTGTCTTAAGAACCTCCAGTACATCCGCTAATTCACGCACTGTTTCTGTGCGAGTTTTTGCTCCCAGCACTTCCTGTGCTTCTTTAACCAATTTTTGTCTTAGTAAACTTAAAAATTCCTTTCCCTTTACCTCATAGTAAATAGGAGTTTCTTTTCTGCCATTACTGCTTATCTTGCCGGGAATTCTTAGTCGAACCAGTGTGTTGAATTCGCGAACATGCGCAGGGGGTGATGATTTCCAAAATGGCACGAAACTTGCTAAGAAAGCTGCCAGTCGGATCATGGGGTACCTCTTTGTGTCTTACTATGTCTGGCGCCACTATAACAGGTATATAAACAATGGCTACCAGCTTCCACCGCCTCCGCCGCCAAAACCGCCACCAGACGAACCACCGCCTCCAGAGCCCGAAGAACCGCCGGGAGCCGACGCAAGCGTTGCGGCAGCACCTGAGCTAAAAGAATGCAGGTCGTTTGTGAAGAGGATGGGGCTAAAGCCATGCATCCCCGGGTCGCTATACCAGCTTGGCTGCGCGGTATATATGCCTTCAAACTGTTTTGCCCACGCTTTTTCTACTCCCAAAATCATCGCAAAGGGTAGCAGGGTCTCAAACAGTGCGGGGTTTTTGCTCGGCGCATTGTGAAAATTGATTCGGTCTTTTTCGGCCACATCCATATACATCTTGAGGCCTTGCACCTCCTCGCGTGCACGTGCGCCAGTCTTTGTCACTTTTGGCATAAATAGTCCGAACAAAATAACAATTGCCCCAGATAATGCGCCGCTCACTGCGGCGAGCGCGCCAAACGACCCAAGGTAGAAGGCTACAAACATCACCGCACCACCCGCAAGCACGTACCACGTACGCGTCATGTTTGGGTCTGTCGCAAAATAATTTTTTGCAATAACAGACTCGGTGGTGGCTTTTTTAATAATGGAAATATTTTTATAAAAATGATCTTTTAGTGCCGAAAGGCGTACTTCATCTCCTTCTGTAAAAAGTCCATCGAAAAGTGCTTTTTCAGCTGTCGGCAAATCGTCGCCCGGCTTTAGTTTTGTTAATACATAGTCTGTTGTACTGAAAACAAGCGTTTTTCCATCGGTTTTAGCAACAGTGAGATACCCGCGCGTCGCTAGGAAAATTATTTCAGAAGAAATAGCGTTATTACTGACCCGGTCATGCATAAGCATATACATTTCAAGCGGCATCATGCCCTTTGGTGCCTCGTACTGCGGGACAATAGTGCCTCGGCCGTGCGGGTCCCGCCCCTTGCGATACCAATGTATGAACATTCCCAGGAGCACCAGGAGCGGTATCCCGATAACCCAGTTGTCTTTTACGGAGGCAAGGATGCGTTCAAATCGAGTTGGTTGATACACCACACCTTTGGGGAAACCGATTGCAATCGTAAGCCCTTCTCCTGCGGCAAATGAATGGGAAGCGGTATAGGAAATGGTGCGCACGGTGCCAGACGCAACATCGGTAAGACTCGTGCAGCTTTCGGTACTCCCTGTTTTTCCTTCGTAGCACGAAATGCTAAGATTTTCTTTTAAGATAGGCTTGGGTAGTGTGAGTACCACGCTCGCTTCTCCTATAGGCACCACCCAGGCGTTGCCAGTCGCGTTCCAATACAACTCATCGAACTGGCTGAAGTACCCTATCATCCGCGAAACGGTGTAGGAAATGACATAGGTTTTAGTGCCTTTGACCGTTTTGTCCGGGTCGCCAATTTTAATGCGTTCGTTTACACCCGAGCGAGCGGTGGAAAATGGATAGGCTGCACCGCTTTGGTCGGTCACTGAAATGTTGCTGACTGCAGTGGACCGATTTCCCAAGTCAGTTTTGTACGACACTGGCACGTCGCGGTAAATGCCGTGGCGTTCCAGTGAGCCAAAGTTGTATACGAGCGTTTCAGTCACGCGCATGGATGCGTCCTGGTTAAGAACTATTGCGGTGTCAAAACGCTCGACGTACTCCACCAAGCCCTGGGCCTGCACGGGCACCAAGAAAACGAGCACACCCACTAGGCTTAAGCAAAGAAGGCTACAAGTTCTTAAAAGCCAATTCGCCCAAGGAAGGGCTCGTTTCATACAGTTAGAACTTAACTGGTACCGGTTCGCGGGCGGCTGCATCTGCATCGCCGAGTTCAAAGAATTTCTGCGACTCAAAGTGGAACATGTTTGCTATAACATTGCCGGGGAATACCTGCATAGCCGTGTTGAGGTCGCGGACGTTGCCGTTGTAAAAGCGGCGAGCTGATTGAATTTTGTTTTCAGTGTCTGAGAGTTCGTTTTGGAGCGACAAGAAGTTTTGGTTCGCCTTGAGGTCCGGGTAAGCTTCGGAAACTGCGAACAAGGTCTTTAGAGCTCCCGAGAGCATGTTCTCGGCCTGCCCCTTAGCTTCTGGACCCTGTGCGTTCATCGCGGCTGAGCGTGCCTCAGTAACGTTCTGGAAAACGCTTTTTTCATGTGCGGCATAACCCTTAACAGTCTCCATTAAGTTCGGGATAAGGTCATAGCGACGCTTCAGCTGGACGTCTATGTCAGCCCACGCCTCCTTTGTGCGCTGCACTAAGGTAACGAAGTGGTTGTACGCGAACACCACCCAAAGTACGAGTAAAACTACTATTCCCACGACGATATATAGTGCTGTCATGCCTGAATTGTACGACTGTTCTGTGAAGTCTTCAATACTTGACAAATGTGTCTATATATGTAATTATTTATTCGGAATTCAACACAACACTGGAAATATCGCATGGGTAAGTTAATGACTCCAAAGACTGAAGAAATCTTTCTGCGACATCACAATGATAAAGTCGCCGCAATTTCAGACCAGTTCCATATAGCAGCACAGCGGGTAGGCGCAACAAGGGAAGACTTGCTTGTTGCCGTAGCTACTTTAGCTGCGTCTCATAGTGAGGCGCCCGATGGGTACACTCAAAATGAGTGGCTTGAAGCCTTCACCCAAATTTATACTTCGGCGGTATTCATAAAAAAGAGTCAGGGTCTTTAGTAGGTTCTTCCTACAAACTACAAACCGCCCCGAGATTTCTCCGGGGCGGCCTTTTTTTGGTTTGATATATCAAACCACCTATTTTGCACAGGGTAACCCTATGTATGTTAGTAATCCATGTCGCCCATGCCTCCCATGCCACCGGGCATTGGGGAGTCCTTGTCTTCTTTTGGCTCGTCGGCTATGAGTGCTTCGGTAGTGAGGAGCATGGCTGCAGCAGATGCGGCACGCTCCAGGCCCGTGCGAGAGACTTTAGCTGGGTCAACAATGCCCGCGGCCAACATGTCGGCCACAACTACGTCGTTGACTGCGTCATAGCCAGCGTTACCCTTCGCATTTTTTACTTTTTCGACTACCACACCTGCGTCCACACCTGCGTTAATCGCAATTTGGCGCAGTGGCATCTCAAGCGCCTTAAGAAGCACTTCATACCCCACTCTCATGTCGACAGACATTTTGTCTTTCTTCTTTTCAAATGACTCGGAAACTTTTTGGGCTGCTTTAACGAGCGCGGTTCCGCCCCCGGGAACAATTCCCTCTTCAATCGCAGCTTTAGTTGCGTTGACTGCGTCTTCGATTTTAAGCTTGAGATATTTCATCTCGGTTTCAGTGGCAGCACCAACTCGAATGACGGCGACACCTCCTGAGAGTTTGGCCAAGCGCTCTTCAAGCTTTTCTTTGTCGAACTTTGAGTCAGTATTTTTGATCTGTGCGCGAATTTGATCTACTCGCTTCTCTATCTCCTTCTTTTCGCCCTTACCACCCACAATGACAGTCGAGTCTTTGGTGGAAATAATTTTTGAAGCCTTGCCGAGCATGTCGAGCGTCGCGGCATCGAATTTGATACCGAAGTCGTCGGAGATGACTTGCGCTCCCACCATGACCGCTATGTCCATAAGCATTTCTTTCTTACGGTCGCCGTAGCCTGGTGCTTTGACACCGAGTACATTAAACGAACCGCGGAGTTTGGAGAGTACAAACGTCGTGAGTGCTTCACCTTCGACGTCGTCGGCAATTATCACTAAGTCTTTTTTGCCGCTTTGGCCGATTTTCTCCAAAAGAGGAAGAAGCTCCTGAATAGACGAAACTTTTTTATCAGTCACGAGAACATATGGGTCCTTGTATGCCGCCTCCATGCGCGAGGTGTCAGTCACCATATAAGGCGACACGTAGCCTTTGTCGAACTCAAGTCCCTCTACCACTTCCTTTTCAATGCCGAGCGACTGTGATTCTTCAACAGTCACGACGCCATCTTTACCGACCTCTTTAATAGTGTCAGCAATAATGGTCCCGATTTCTTCTGACTCCGCTGAAATAGTCGCAACCTGGCGTATCTCTTCGTCAGTCTGAATTTTCTTAGCAAGTGCGCGAATAGCCTCCACTGCTTCGTTCGCAGCCTTTTCAATGCCAGAGCGAACACCCATTGCCGAGAGGCCCATTTCAGTATGCTTCATTCCCTCCTCGATAAGTGACTGGAGGAGCACTACTGAAGTAGTGGTGCCGTCGCCTGCAATGTCGTTCGTTTTGCTCGCGACTTCTTTTACAATTTCTGCGCCCATGTTCTCAAACTTGTTTGAAAACGAGATTTCTTTCGCAATAGAGACGCCGTCGTTGGTTATAGTCGGGCCGCCGTAGCCTTTGTCGAGCGCCACATTACGTCCTTTTGGACCAAGGGTTATTTTGATAGCATTTGCTGCTTTGTCGATGCCAGACTTCAATGTCCGACGTGCGCGCTCGTTAAAAATGATTTGTTTTGCCATGCAATTTGTCGAAATAGTGCTATTCAGAGGAATCGTACCGAATTATTCCTTTAAAATTCGGCCCGCGTACCTGAATGCAACTAATAAATTAATTATTCAATGATTGCTAAAATGCTCGACTCAGGAAGAATGAGATACTCCACGCCCGCAACTTTTATCTCATCGAAGCCATACTTGGAGAACATTACCCGGTCGCCGACTTTGACCGAAAGTTCTGAGAGTGTTCCGTCGTCGTTACGCTTGCCAGGACCCACAGCTACTACCGTACCTTGCTCAGGCTTTTCTTTGGATGAGTCAGGAATAACGAGACCGAATGAGTTGGCGATGCTCGACTCTTCAGCTGAAAGAGCCTTTACCAGCACACGGTCTCCAAGCGGAGACACACCCACTGAACTTTTAACCATAGTTGCTGCTGGTTTCGAAGTACTTATGGACGAACTCTTCTTCACCGGTTTGGAAACTTTTTTGACACTTTTGACTTGTTTTTTGCTTTTTTTCATATGATTTTGTCGAAATCGTGTCGCGTAAAACGTCAACTAGACGCGACCTCTCCGCGTTACGTTAGTAATTGAAGTACCCATTTTAAATTGCGCTTTCGAGACAATAATAGACAAAAGTAGTATATAGTCAACAACCACTTGACTACATTGCAAAACTAATTTCAGAAAGAAGCTGCGTCTAAAGGACGGGTACGTGGCATGATTTCGACAAAATCATATGACAAAACAACTCATACGGCTCATGGCAAACGGCTGGGCAGCATTCCTCGACTTTAGCGTTGGTACTGGAATTGTTGCGGTGATGTCTATGTTTCAAGCATCGCTTCTACAAATATGTATCGGCGGTGCACTTGCGCTTCTTCCGGACTATATCCATATTCCATGGCTTTTGAAAGTTTTCCGCGGTGAGAAAATTACAGAAGATCACCACCGCACATGGTCGCATCGACCTGTCTTCATACTGACAGGCGCAACAGTGATAGCCTGGCATTTTGGCGGGATGCTTTGGGCTGACATCGCGTTTTTGTGTGTATGCTGGCACTTTCTGCATGATTATCCGTTTGGGGATGGCTTTCTCAACTGGTTTTGGCCGCTCAAGGCAGACCACCACGTCCCTGTTGACCATGAAAAATGGATAGAGGAAAACTGGCTTACTTCAGGCATAAAGTTTAAAAAAGAAGTCGGTGCTGGCATAGCAATACTTGTGGCTGCACTTTTTCTAACCAACCACCGAGAATTGGCGATACTGGCTTTTATCATCCTTACATGCATGTTTTTCGCTTGGGAACTGCTTACAAAACGCTATGCAAGCGCAACCTGACTTTCCTCGAAGCTAGCCCAACTTTCTGCCCGCCACACGACTCTGTGGCGAGCCTTTCTTTTAACCTGTTGCAGCCCATTTTTGCTGTGGTATAGTGCCTGTAATGACCTTGCACGGCATATTGCCGTATATACAGATAATCCTGTCGATAGTGCTTATAGTCTCTGTCCTTTTGCAGCAGACTGGCGCAGCTATCGGAGGCGCTTTTGGCGGAGACAACTTCAGCGCGGCTTATCATACTCGCCGTGGCAGTGAAAAATATCTGTTCTATACGTCCGTAGCGGTGGGTATACTGTTCGCGATTTCGTCGTTCGCGGCGTTCGTCATTCACTAATTCTCATTACACAACCCAAAAGTTCTTCTATGCGCAATAGGCGTCTTAAGTCGACCTCTCCACTGTTTATGGAACGCATGGAGGACACGGTCCGCGCGTTTTCCTCAAGTGGCAGAGCCTTTTTTATATTTTTCACCACCCTACTTGTCATAAGTGTTGGGGGCCTTCTGTATATACTGAATGCCTCTCTCCTGGTTGCGGTCCCTACGCGAGGCGGCGCGTGGAGCGAAGGGATAGTCGGTGCTCCTCGTTTTATTAACCCCGTGCTTGCGATTTCCGAAGCTGACCAAGACATACTGTCGTTGGTATACTCCGGCTTACTGAAAGCAACCCCAAAAGGCGACTACATGCCCGACCTTGCAGAGAGTTACACTATTTCCCCGGACGGTCGCACCTATACGTTTGTACTTCGCCCAAAGATAGTATTCCAAGACAATACACCGGTGACTGCAGACGACATTGTGTTTACTATAGCCAAGACTCAAGACACTGTGTTAAAAAGCCCTGAACGTGCAAACTGGAATGGCGTTCTAGTACAAAAAATAAATGAGCGGACAGTGTCATTTACGCTTCGGCAAGCATATGCACCATTTGTCGAAAATTTAACTATCGGAATTTTACCAAAGCATGCGTGGCAAAGCGTGACCGACGACGACTTTGCGTTCAACCCAATGAACACGACTCCCATAGGCTCTGGCCCATTCATAGTAAGCAAAGTTTCTAAGTCATCTTCAGGAGTCCCTTCTTCGTACACGCTTCGCGCATTCCCTGGCTATGTGCACGGTGTTCCATACCTCGACACTATTAACTTTCGTTTTTACCAAAACGAAGATAGTTTAATAGATGGCCTCAAGAAAAATGAGGTGAGCGCTGCAAGTAGCATTTCTCCTGCTCGACTCAATGAGTTATCTGACCTGTCAGCTACACACGCTCCACTTAATCGAGTCTTCGGCGTTTTCTTTAACCAAAATCAGTCCGACGTACTGCGCGATTCTACCGTGCGCCAGGCCTTGAACGATTCAATAGACCGAGATGAGCTCGTGCGGTTGGTGCTTGGTGGCTACGGCTCGCCGCTTACAGGTCCTTTGCCGCCAAGTGTCCTGCAGCAAAGCAGTACGGCTAAGGCAAGCACTTCTAATACCTCCTTAGAAACGGCGCGGGCAAAACTCACCGCCGCTGGTTGGCAGCCAGGGCCAACTGGGACACTCCAAAAAACAACGGGTTCTGGAAAAACAGTAAAGACAATAATGCTCAGTTTTTCTCTCTCGACTGGTAATGTGCCGGAGTTGCGGGCTGCAGCGGAATATCTGCGGAAAGTTTGGAGCGACTTAGGCGTACATGTAGAAATCGGCGTGTACGACCAAGGCGACTTGACGCAAAATGTCATTCGGCCGCGTAAATATGATGCGCTTTTGTTTGGCGAAGTAATTGGTCGCGAACCCGACCTCTTTGCATTTTGGGATACTTCAGAGCGTATTGACCCTGGACTCAATATCGCTATGTATGCCAACTCAACCGTTGACCATATGCTCGAGCAACTGCGCATTACTCAGGACGAAAACCAACGTAAAGGGCTGTACCAACAGTTTACGGATGCAATCGCCAAGGACACTCCTGCCATATTTCTCTATGCGCCCGATTTCGTGTATATTGTCCCTAAAGACATTGAAGGGCTAGATCTCGGGTTCATAGAAACCCCCAGTGATAGGTTTTTAAGCGTCACGGGTTGGCACCGGCAGACAGATTACGTGTGGCCGCTATTCGCACGGTAGTGCACACCAAAATATAAAAATATTATTTACTCATCACGAAGTATTAGCATGGAACAACCAAAAAGAACGCAAGGTCCAGGACGACGCCCAAATGGGGCGAAACCAGCAGGAGGCACAGCAAGACGTGGTTTTGGAGGCAGCCGACGACCACTTAACCGACGCAACGGGCGCAATAATGGCCCTCGACCGCATCAGTCTCCGCCACCACGCGATTTTTCTGATCAAGGCACGAACAACAACCCAAATAGCGACGAGAAGCCTATTCCACCACTGGAAGCCGGCAATATCCGCATCATTCCGCTTGGAGGAGTTGAAGAAATTGGCCGCAATATGACCGCATTTGAGTATGGTGACGACATCATCATCATCGACTGCGGCTTCCAATTTAAAGAAGACGACACCCCTGGTATCGACTATATTTTGCCAAACACAAAATATCTTGAAGAGCGCGCTTCAAAAATCCGCGGTATGTTTATCACCCACGGACACCTCGACCATATCGGAGGAATTCCCTACATCATCGACCGCATCGGCTACCCGCCCATTTTCACCCGCCGACTCACCTCAGTCATGATCCGCAAACGACAAGAAGAGTTTCCTAACCTCAAGTCGCTTGATATCCACGAAGTGGAAAAGGAAGATGTTATCAAAGTCGGAGACTTACGGGTAAAGTTTTTTTCCGTATACCACACCATACCCGACTCGATGGGCATCGTTATAGAGACTCCGTACGGTATTGCCGTCTTCACTGGCGATCTTCGCCTTGACCACATCGACGGTATACCAACTGAGTCTGAAGAAAAAGAATTTGGCTACTTTAAAGACAAGAAGGTGCTTTTTCTTGCTGCAGACTCTACTAACGTTGAACGTCCTGGGTTCTCACTGCCCGAACGCATCGTGCAAAAAAATCTTGACGAAATCATCACTAACGCGACAGGACGGCTCATTATAGGCACCTTCTCTTCGCAGTTGGAACGCATCATGCGCATGCTTGAAGTGTGCGAACGAGTGGGTAAAAAAGTTCTCATCGAAGGCCGCAGTATGAAAGTAAACGTCGAGATAGTGAAACAGCTCGGGATGCTTAAAGTTTCCGAAAAAACCTTCATAAGTTCTGAGCAACTCGAAGGTCTGCCCGATAATAAAGTTGTCATCCTAGCAACCGGAGCACAAGGCGATGAATTCGCTGCCCTGATGAGGGTTGCACTTAAGACCCACAAGCACGTCAAAATTAAAAAAGGCGATACGGTAGTTCTTTCGTCATCGGTAGTGCCCGGCAACGAGCGTTCGGTGCAAAAGCTCAAAGACAATCTGAGCCGCCAAGGTGCGCGTATTATCCATCGCGACACAATGGAGGTGCACGCCTCGGGTCATGCTAATCGCGACGAAACATTCTGGATACACCAAAAAATAAATCCAAAGTTCTTCATGCCACTCCACGGCTACCACTACATGCTGCGCGTCCATGCAGACATCGCTAAAGCCTGCGGCCGCGGAGAGGATGATATTATTGTGCCCGATAATGGCGCCATACTCGAAATTCGCGACGAAGGCCAAACATTTATACGTCTAAAAGAACACGCTCCGAACAGCCTCCGCATGGTTGATGGATTCTCTATTGGCGACATCCAAGAAGTGGTTATCCGAGACCGTAACGTGCTTGCGCAGGAAGGTATGTTCGTCATTATAGCCACGGTCAACCCAAAGACTGGCAAGCTACGTAAGTCGCCCGACATCATTTCCCGAGGGTTCGTATACCTTCGTGAGTCTCAAGAACTTTTGTCCCAAACCCGGCTCCTCATCAAAAAAACAATTGAAGACACTACCCAGGGCATGCAACCCGTCAACTTTGACTATGTCAAAAACAACGTCACCGACGCCGTCGCTCGTTACCTGTTTGAGAAAACCAACAAGCGACCTATTGTGATTCCGGTAGTACTCGGGGTATAGGCAATTAAAAAGCGCTCCGGGGTTGCCGGAGCGCAGTCATTGTAGCTATGCTGGATCCCCAAGACGAATGGTGCATTTCACTCCGTCTCTTAAGTACGGCAGCACCGCTTGTTGTATTAATTGCATACCGCGATCGACAACGACAGTATCCGGTGCATAAATAGTTATCACAACTTCTGGCGGCGCTTTTGGATTCGTATCTTGTACTGGCACTTCCTCGATATCAACACCGACGTCAATTACATTGTCTTCGACGACTCCTCGAAGAACATCCCCCCATAAAAAAAGGTTGGCAGGTGTGTTTATAAAGACTACGGACGACTTAATACGCAACTGAGCCTCCCCTTGTTAGAGCAACCTGAACAGATAGTAGCGAGTTTACGATATCAAAGCAAATAGTTTTCCTTTACGTATGATTAAACCTTCTTTCGATAGCCTCTCAAGTTCTCGTGCAATATCTTTCAGTTGAAACGACTGATATATTTTCGCATATGCAAAATTTTGGTACATCAGTAAGAGAGTGCTGGGGTTTTTGAGCAGTCTGCGCATAATAGCGCCACGAAGCTGGCGCGCCGAGTCCTCAAGTTTTGATACTTTGTGTCCTACCGGGACGTGTGGTATGGTCCTACTGGACCCCGTACAAAAGGAGAAGAAATGATACGTCTTTATCATTGCAAACGTTGCGAGCAAGCACTCATCCCCACCTATAACGGCAAAGGGCCCCAGCCTTCTGACCCCCAGGACCAGCCAAAAGCATATATGCTTCCACGCCATGACTATCCGGGAGCGATTGGGGTTGTTGAATGTCTTGGCCCCTTGGAAACTGACGAGACATCCGACCTTGAAGCGGGGACAGGGTGGAGAAAAAAACCTTCTGGCTCAGAAATTGAAGGTCATCCTTTTATTGCGACGATTGCACACCGATAACACGTCAAAGCGCAGGTTACCCTGCGCTTTTACTTTGCCACCACAAGACGCTTTCCCTTTTTTTGAATCAAACACTCTTTCAAGAGCTTTTGTATCTCGCGTTCGATTTCAGACAATGTAAATAAATGAAATTTATTCACATGTGCGAAAATATTCCACATTTCTTCGGGAGTGGCGGGTTGCTTCAGAAGCTCACGCAAAATTGCGCCGCGCAGCTGGCGCGCCGAGCCCTCGAATTTTAATTGCTTCTTGTAGTGTTTACTCTTGTCATTGATGCGCACTCCACTGTGTTTGAGGTGTGAGCCATAGTCCATCAGCGCGGCATAGAACTCACGCGGTTCCATCTTACTGTGCGCCAAATCCTTGGCTATATACGGAAGGAGTTCTGCATCTGCAATTTTATGCGGTTGGTTGGATATATCTACAGGGTTTGAATCTGAAAAATAATAATGAGTAAATACCGTGCGGATATTTGTCTCAATAAAAACCTCCGGCTGATTATAGGCAAAAGCAGCAACTGCGCGCGCGGTGTATGGTCCTATACCTGGTAATGTTTGCAGCTGCTGGACCCCCACGGGCAGTGTGCCGCCGAAGTCTCGAACGACCGCTTTCGCAGCTTCATGCAAGAATTTGGCTCTGCGATTGTATCCGAGACCACTCCAGTGCGCCAAAACTTCCGCAAATGATGCTTTGGCAAGCACTTCAATAGTGGTAAATGTTTGTAAAAATTCTTTGTATTTCGGCAGCACACGGTCTACCTGAGTTTGTTGCAGCATTATCTCTGATACCAAAATTTTGTACGGGTCATGGGTTTTTCGCCACGGCAAATAACTGCGGTCGTGCTCAGCGTAAAATTTCACAAGTATAGCGTTTAACGTCATGTGATATGCGAAGCAAAGTTCTTGTAGAAAAGTTCAGGCGGGGGCGCGCCGCTTTTTAACGAGCGGAGCGACTATAAAAAGCGAGGCTAAGGACTTTTCGGAAAGAAGCTTTACGAAGCTTCACCATAGTACCAAAAAAATATCCGCGGTCCTGGAAACTTGCATTTTACTGAGCCAACCCATACTAACAAAAAATCCCTCCAACTTTTTACAGAAGAGGGATTTTTTGTATCTCGGGGAGATGTGTAGGGAGAGTAAATTACTCCTGGCCTGCCTTTGGACGAGCGTAGTCGACTTTGAGCATGCGGCCTCCAAATTCCTTTCCATTCCACATTGAAATGGCGGCGTCGGCTGCTGCTTCATCGGCCATCTCTACGAAGCCAAAACCGCGCGACTCGCGGGTCTCACGATCCATAACAATGGATGCGGAGACGACTTCGCCGGCTTTGGAAAACGCGTCTTGGAGTTCCTCCTTCGACGTTTTCCATGGGATGCCACCTACGAACAATTTTTGTACCATAGTTGCACTAGCGAATGAATTAATCGGGCTTATGAGCCCCGTTCGTTCGTAAGGCGACCTCCCCTAACCGGGCCAGCACGGTGGACCTGGAGAACTCACGACGGAACAGCGCCATAATAGCATGCCTCTGGGTTTGCACAACTACTGTTGTGCTTGCATCGCAAACACGACAAGACGCTTGTTAAAGGAGTGGGTTTTACTGTCCCAGTCACCCGCACAAGTGACGAGTACCAGTTGCGGCGGCCCCATGCGAGAAAAAATAACATCAGCCGGCGCCCCATCGGTCGCATAGTTTTCCACATCACGCACTGTATATGTCAGAGTTTGTCCTGAAGAGTCAAAAACAGTTATTGTCGCTCCAAGAGCAATATCCGCAAGGTGCTCAAATACTCCTGCTTTGGTCAGCGCGTTGTTTACATGTCCGGCCAAGACTGCATTCCCCGCTTGACCCGGCTTACTTCCTGGAGAATACCACGCGACTCTACTAAAAGTGCTGGGTGTTTTCATCGTGCCTTGTGCATCTTTGCCGACCGACTCGACAACCGCATCTACGCCAATTGAAGGTATAGAAATTCTAACCGGTGTGAGCGGAGTAGATGAAGCTACTTTTGTCTGAGTTACACCAGTATGAGGAAGTGCAGTTATTGCAGGACCGAAGGCTATTTGGTTTGCGTCAATACCAAAATCAAGAGTTGCAGCACGCGACAAAACATCTGCCGCGCCATACATCACCACAAGCACTCCCAGTACGACAAACACCGCACGCAATGTTGAGTGCAATGTTCGGCGCTTGACTAGGACAATAGTCTTAGCCTCGGGCAATAGTAATGGCTTTTCGGACATACGGGGCAAGGAAGAAGCCTGCGGCAATGAGAGCTAATAGTGCGAATGTTAGCTGCTGACGACTCAGTGGCGCAAAACCCGTGTTTGGAAGCGATGGGATGTATTTCGTTACAAGTGTTGTCGCAGGTGCTGGGTAGACATTTGAGCCCAATGGCGCGAGGATTGAATTACCATTCACAACTACCAAAATAGTGCAGGTTGCAGTTTGGTAGCCATTTGAAACTACGACCATTTGGGTGCCCGTGTTAGGAAACATCACGTTCAGCACAGGTCCTACTGCTGGATATGTGCGAGTCGGAATTGTCCAATTGAATGTAGAGCCTCCACCTCCAACTGCGGTAAAGGTAGCAGTTTGTCCGAGTCCAACCGTTTGATAGAGTGAAACGCACGAAAGATTTTGTGGTGCATTGGTGTACTGGTATGGCTGTGGGACAGTGTTATACGCATACGTTGGGTGCTCGGTGATAACACACGTTGACTCTTGGTTATTCATGACTGAGCTATTGCACCCGACAGAATAAGTGGGTTCATACCCTGACACAGCAGCAGCAGTCACCGCGTATGCTCCATTCACCGAAAGAGTGGTACCGCTTTGTGAGCCTGGAAAAGAGTTTGTTGAGGTGTTTTGACCGTTTACCACTACTGCAAAGTCAGATGGCTGACGAACTTGGCTATTTTGTTCATTGCGCAACGCAAGCACATACACATGGAGAATTCCCGGTGTGCAGTTATTAGACCAATATTGATTATTGCAGTTTTGCCAGTCAGCAGAAACAAGCCGAGGAATGAATGGCGTCACCGCAAGAGTGGCAACAAACATTAACAAAGACACCTGGGCAATACGCGAAAAAGTCATATAACGTAACGATATTCTTAAGTGGATAAATCAAAAACGAAGCCTTATACTAGGCAGAATCTACCACGTTCTTTAGTTTCCGCAAGAGCTACAAACCGAGACCCTGCCCCGCTCCCAGACCAACTCCTTGCGAAGATAGAAAAGCTGGAGCAAGAAACGGGAGGAAAAATAGTGGAATGATTATAAACGCAATACTAATGATACCCGTCCACAGCATGATTTTTCGGGTTTTTTCCGCCGACCTGTGAGTTGCATCCAACTTCCCTTCAATTTCTATAAGCTTCGCTTCAATGCGTTTGAGCTGTTCATCCATATACTAGTAGTATACATTGCCTCCATCCAACCTACCCCAACTTGCTATATACTTACTCCAATGAACCCACTTGTATCGCTTTTTACTAAAGAAACGCGTCAGCACCCACTTGTCTTTCTCACTTTCATTGCAGTCACTCTTATCGTGCTTGGAAGCGGGATTTTATATATCGCTACGAACTATTTTCTAGCTGTATAACGTGCACCCCGAATGAGCAAGGTTTTTTATAATATAGGCTCCCTATTCCCTTTTTTAAAAAATTTTCCTTCGAGTGAGTATTTGTCGTACCCGTAGAAAATAAAGGCAATCGGTATACCGACCAGTATGAGATGCGGCCAAACGGATTCTCCGAAATAGAAAAGTGACAGAGCAAGCCAAAACTCAATAAAAAGTGCAGTGAAGCGGATCTCAAAGCCGACGATAAAGAAGAGCGCTATAAGGACTTCCACAATAGCAGCTCCCAGAACGAGGAAATGTGGTTCAAAATGGAGATAGTGCACAATGGGATACGCGTGGCCCAGTGGAAGTTCTGCTACTTGGAGCGCAAGCTCATTGTGGAGAATTTTTGCATATATTGCTGAATAAAGCAGCGAAACGCCAAATAAGATACGAAGTATTGCAAAACTGTACGGTTCAAGCCACCGGGCGAACCGGGCAAAAATATCTCTTCCTTTTATTTTTGCATGACCTGCGCCCAATATTAAAAGCACCATTATTTCTCCAAGGTAATTGGTGTATGTCAGCATATACTTCCCATGCAAATACACAGAGAGGCAGTAAATCGCTAACGCCACGCCGGCTGCTATGCGAGTATATAATCCAAAAATAATAAGTACACCAGTTACTGCAAGTATGCCTTGCATAATCGGCGTGTACGAACCGTAGGTTTCAAGTAGTGGCAGTTCCGGCCCAAAGCTCGCTTGAAAGTATGCAGCTGCTACAAATGCGATACCTACTGTCACCCGAGCTATAAGCGGTGCATATTTCCTACCTCGCCGAAGGAAAGGGTCGAAAAGTGCTTCCATCGGCCGGATAATCGAGATGAGAAAAATCCCTGAGATAATCACAAAGGCGATAAAGCCCCAAAATGCGAACTGACCAAAGTTTGCTTGCATGACTGCAAACATGTCAAATGGTTGAGTTGCAAGACCGACTTCTACCTCGGCATGAGAGAGAACATATACCTCATGGGCCGAAGCCACATAGGGTAATGCCAATAGCGAAGACAGCACGGGCAGGCACCACCGAAAGAAACGCATATATACAGAGTACTATAAAAACGCCCCGCTTAGGCGGGGCATTTTTCTTTGCAGTGAATATCTTTTACTTAGTGTGTAGCACTGGTTGATGCGGCAGCATTCGTCGTGGTGGTTGCTGATGCACCCGCAGCAGGAAGCTTTGCGAGACCTGCAACAATTGTCTGCACCGCCTTGCGTGCAGCGACCAAGTCCCTATGAGCAACTTCCACATCGGCACGAGCAGTTTTGAGTGCCGTCATGTTTTGGGTCATTTTGACTTTGTCTCCATTATCAGGTGTCAAAGCGGCACTAACCGAAACGGCAGCTTGCGCTTGGGTACTTGCATCGGCCAGCTTCGCACTAAGTTCTGTAAGCGTAGCTAGGAGCGCACTGGTGTTAGCCCCAGCGGTCTGAGCGGCAGTAATGCGTGCTTGGAGCTTAGCTCCAAGCTGGTTCATCATAGTTATGATGGTCACTTCACGGTCAGCTGCTGCGGCAACACGGCTCATAGGAAGTACGAGTGCAAAAATACGATAGGACTGCGTCACTGACTGGATGTCAGTCTTGAGCGTTGCTACGTCAGTGTCAGCGTCTATTTTTGCCTTTAGTTGGGTCAAACCCGTAACTTGGGTTTGGATATTGCTCGAGAGATTTTGCTTAAAGCTTGGCGTTACGCGCTGCATAGCATCAACACGGGCATTGAGGTCGTTAAGTGCCTGGATGCGGCGGTCTATTTCCTGGTCGCCTTTTGTTTTTGCAACAGTCAATTTTGCCTCAAGCTTTGAGTTAACATGCGCTCCAGCAGTTGCAGATGTTCCAACGGCCGCTGCGCTCCCAGGCGCAATTACTTGTGTGGTCCCATTGACTTGTGTTTTCACCGGCACGCCGACTTGGGCCATTGCGAAAACGGGTGCAAACAGTGAACCGCCAAGCAGCAGAGCTATAAGGTGGCGTGTGATCATTCCTTTCGTCATAGTCATGTGTTACTAAAATTAATAGGACTGAGCAACAGCTTTATCATTCATACTGGAGTCAACCGCAGTTGAGTCCTGCGTCAAACCCTGTAGTTGAGTGTCGATAGCTGCGGCGTCCTGAGTAATAGCCCCATCAGATGCGTCGTTGGCAGCTGCCATACCGTTCATATTCTGCGGCGGAGCAGCTTCTGCTTGAGGAGCAGTAGTAGTTGCCACGGGCTGTATAGTTGGTGCAGGTTTTTGCGAGGGAATTGTTACCCAACCGCTCCACCAGACGAGCCATGCGATAATCGCAATAACGATGACCGCGATGATTCCCTTAAGTGCTGAAGACATATTCAATGGAAATTAATGTTAAATGCGCAAATCTCAGTATACCTCTATTGCACCCCGTCCTCAACAACCACCGTCATTGAGAAATCCTTATTATGCATACGGCAACTCCCCGGGGCCACCGTATCAAAGCGCACCGCATACAACGGAAGTGTTGCCACAGGCATAACACTGGCATGTGCAACAACACCCACAGGCGAACAGACAAGCTCGTTTTTAGGATAATGCTCTTCGTCTAAAAAAACAGAGAAATGGACGCCAGGCGGAAAGGAATATGTTTTTCCGTTGTCGTTAGCGGTTATCTCGAACTTGGACTTCTCCACTTTTTCGGCCACAGGAGTAGGTGCCGCCCGGGCAGCGAGTGCTACTGCGCTTAGAATTGGCTTAGGGGTTGCATAGGAAAGTGCTACTGTGCCACCTGTACAGAGTACTGCTAAACTCACCCCAGCGACGAGTATTATTTTTTTGTTTGATCGTTTTCCTCTTGGCCGTTTCATACACTCTCAGGCCCGAATTCAAGACACACAGAATTCATACAATATCGTTTACCCGACTCCGGGCCGTCGTCAAAGACGTGACCTAAGTGAGAATGGCATCGGGCACAGGTTACTTCAGTCCTGCTCATACCATGCGAATGGTCTTGAAGAAATTCAACAGCTCCTGGAAGTGCACCTTCAAAGGAAGGCCAGCCGGTGTCAGACTCAAACTTGGTGCCGGATGCGAATAACTCATTTCCACAAGCGGCACAGCGGTAGATGCCGTCGCGCTTCTCATTAAGAAGTTTGCCGGTAAATGGCGCTTCAGTTCCCTTTTGGCGGAGCACCGCAAACTGTTCTGGTGTGAGGCGTGTCTTCCACTCTTCCTCACTTTGAGGCATTGGTTCTCCTTCCTTATTCATGGCTCCAGTATATCATTTCGGCTTTTGGTCCTACCCAGGTTGCGCTCCCGTCACCCGTTACGAAAAATTGCGGCCCTAAAAAACGCGGTTGCCGATGTACAGCTAAGTCATAGAGTGCTTTTACTGTTGCAGGTATTTCGCGCAAAGCATTGGTAAAATAGTTTTCTCCTTGGTTTCCGCTGTCGAGCCCGACCGCGTCTATACCAAGCATGTGCGACACAAATAACGCGCGCGGTAAATGGAAACGTTGCGAAACTACCACCATTGAGGTTACGCCGAAGATATTTTTTGCACGGTACATACTGCTGTATGTATCAAACCCCGCATAATCCAAAAAAACGTCGCCCGTCGGTATACCCTGACCCAAAAGATACTTACCCACCGGATATACCTCATTATGGGCAACCGAACTGTTGTCGCCGGATACTAAAATCTTTGCTACTGCATGCTTTTTATAAAGTGCTACAGCCATATCGGCGCGTTCACGAAGCACAGGAGAAAGATCTCCATTAGAGCGAACAGAAGCGCCTAAAACCAGGGCTACACTTTTTGTTGGAGTCGACTCAAGCGAATGATACATAGAAGAATTTGTCCTCTGTATCACATACAAGTTTGCCAGGAGTGTACACGCAAGAAAAAGAAGACCGACAAACAGCAACCAACCTGCCACCCGAAAAAGTAGCCGCATAGTCATAGTATCACTCGTCCTTTTCCTCTAGTCGAGGGTAAAACCAAAAATACGCTCTGAAAGATTCAACGTGCCCGGGATAATGTTAAAAATGACAGGAAATGCGTAAAAAAATATCGACAGAGGTACGTATATAAATGTAGCTGCAATACCTACAAGCGGGAATACGACGCTTATGGCATTGCGGATACGCGACTGTTTTATAGTGCGATTTTCAAGGGTGTTATTTAATAATTGTGGCGTCGTGCGGACATATCGGAGGATAAGCATCGATAATATCGAAATAAAAAGGATATTTATCCCGTACACTACCGCTGCAGGCTGGTGAAAAATGTAATGTCCAAAAAATTCTGCGGAAAATGGTAAAAAAGCTACAAACATAAGATACAGCAAGTTAAGCAGGTTAAGTTGACGGTTTACTGCCGTAGCAAATGAATGAAAAAGAAAGTGGTGGTTTATCCATAATACCGATATGACGGCAAATGTGACTACATATATAAGTATCGCGGGAAGTATGCGTATGACTTCTTGCCACAAAGCATGATCGGTTGCGCCCGCCCCAAGTTCAGGGACCTTAATGGACAAAATAAGCAGCGTTATAACGATTGAAAACACCCCGTCACTAAAGGCTTCGACTCTCGATTTATTCATACTATTTAAGGCTAGTATACCAAACAGGACTGTTGACACAACACAGAACTTCTGGTAGCGTCGCGGTAGACGAACTACTCACAAAGCCCGCACCGTCTGGGCACTGAAAGAAAGGATACCTCTTGAGACACTTCACGGTGATGGTCGCACTCGCAACCATGCTCGGCTGGGGTGTAATAACCTCTCCGACCTATGCCGCACCACCGGTGCAGCATGAGTTTGTCGATAGAACAAAGACAGGATGTACTATTCTGTCAACAGACACGGAGCAATTCTTACGAAAGGCCGATCATTGCCTCAAGGTCGACCGAGACTGGTGGGCTCTACAGATCATTAAGAAACTGGGGCCACATCGGACACGAGCGCGCAATTACTCAGAATTACGGGAAGAATTCTCCAGCGACACCTATGCATTAATGCCCTGCCAGGGCAGCGTGTTTAATGATGGGTTTCGAGAATATCCCGACAAGTATGAGCTAGTAGGGGTGCCTCGTCGCGAGTGTTATGTTGGCGAAAGAATGCTTGTGTACGCCCCACCGGGCCCACGAGCACCATTTGCGGTCGTATCTGACACTTGTCTTAACCCACAAGAGGTACCCCTGTTCGTGTCCTTCATCCCACAAGTGGTGCCTATGCGAACATATGGCATCGACGAAACGTGCCCCCGACTTGGTTGGGGTTGCATCGAGCACAATCGGGAGATAGGTTCAGGATGGAACATGTCTGAACCAACACCTCAGTCTATGCTTCGCGGTGCAGAAGTGTATGCGCCCTATTCACTCCGTTATTGAAGGAGATTTCCAATGAGATGGATTCGAATGCTTCTCTTGCTGCCCTTGTGTGGGCTGAGCGGCTGCTTTTGGCTCACTGACCAGGAACGGTCAGACTACGCCCATTTGCAAGGAGGTGACCCTTGCGTAATCCTCTACTACCACAACTTCAAGACAAACGACCCGGGGGCTTTGAACAACCGAACCACGGCTTTGACTACAATGCCTAATCCAAACGCTCCACCTGGGTGTAAGGTGCAGACAGCAAGCACCAATTCACCCGGTATCGGCGTAGAAGCGGTCAAAACGGTCGTTCCCGCGCTTGCGTATGCAGGTGGAGAGATTGGTGCTGCAATTGCGGTGCGACCTCCGCAGTTCTACTCAAACTCTTCTACCTCATTGCAAAATGGCACTGGCAGCACTTTTGCTGGCGGCGCAGGTGGTAATGGACAAGGTGGGTCGGGATTTGGAGTTGGAACCGGTGGTTCAAGCCGTTCTGATTCATCAGCAGCCGCACTTGCTTCGGCAAGGCAGCAGCAAGGTCAGGGTCAGTGGTCGCGCAATACCAATAACAACTCTACCACC
>JAYUDS010000046.1:0-11905 GCA_043739595.1 Candidatus Adlerbacteria bacterium
CTTGTGCCAGATTGCCTTATAGCAGTTCAAGACCCGCAAAATAATCGCCCGCTTTCTATCGGGAGAGCAGGAGAGAGTCTCTTCATATCATCTGAAACCTGTGCGTTTCCCAACGTGGGGGCAACGTATGTGTGTGATGTTGGACCCGGCACTATTGTCCGGCTTGACCAAAAAGGGATAATAACCTCACGGTTTGCCACGGCGAAAGAAAAGAAATGCCGCTTCGAAGGCATCTACTATGCGCATCCTTCGAGCAAAGTGTTTGGCGAAAGTGTGAGTCAGTTCCGTGTTTCTATCGGACGCGAACTGGCCAGGCTCTTTTCGGTCCCGGATGGTGCCGACTTAGTTACACCGATACCGGATGCTTCCAACTATATAGCAATGGGTTTTGCAGAAGGTAGCCGCATTCCATATTTCCCGGTCATCGTCCGTAGTCACTACGTTGGACGTTCATTTATTGCTGCGACACAAGCTCAGCGTGACCTGGAAGTCTCGCAGAAGTTCAGCTTTGACCCTGAACAAATCAAAGGAAGGCGTATCGTGGTCGTCGACGACTCTATCGTCCGCGGCACGACACTCCCCACGATTGTTAGTATGTTGCGCGACCTTGGGGCAAAAGCAGTGCATGTGCGCATCGGCAGTCCGCCGATAACGAACGCTTGTAAATATGGTATCAACACTCCCGATCAGACAAAGCTAATCTCACATCGGCTCACACCACCTGAGATTTGCAAATGGGTTGGCGCCGACTCTTTGGAGTTCTTGCCACTTGAGGCGCTTCAGGGTCTTTCGGGTGATCCAGAAAAATTCTGCTTTGCTTGTATGGATGGAAAGTACTGGTCTTGAGTACAGGGCCGCGAGAAATCGCGGCCCTTTTTTGTTGTAATTTATTCTATCGGGTAACCTGGGAACTGGTCTTGTTTTAAGTGATCTTGTGCAATACCCATCGCTTTGAGCGTATTCCCGAGGTTTTCGATCATGGGCTCTGGGCCGGAGAGGTAAAAGAAAGATTGGTGTCATTTCATGGCTCTTATTTAAAAATTCCTACTTTCTCCGTCTTGGAGCGAGACATATTCGGTCTCAGGGACGAACATTTTGAGTGCTTGGCCGATGAACCCGCGGAAGAAAGGTTGTATCATTGCGTCGTGAACACCGAAGGCCACTCGAGCCTTCACTTCTTTTGCAAAATCTATAGCTTCCGACATTTTCATCCACGGGCCAGCAACGGGGAGCGCTAGCACATCTATTGGTTTACCGGGGGAGTGGAAATTATCTCCGGGGAAGTAAAATGTGTTCGCGACCACGTACCCCGTGTTTTCGACAAGCCCCATCTCACTGTATATTGGTGCATGCGCCTTTCCGAATCCTTCGATAAGTATTCCTTGTATTTCTGCCGATTCTCTATCGCCGACTTGTGCATGTTCTATGCCGAGCTCGCGCAAGAGTTTGCCTACAGCCGCGTTGGTAACGATAGTGGCTTCTGGGTTTTTCTCATGCAAAATCTTCACCGAGTCAGCGTGGTAGTGGTCTTGGTGCTCGTGGGTGATGAGGATGATGTCGAGGCCAGTCACTTGTTCTTGCACTTCAATGGTAAAGCTCCCCGGGTCGGTCATTATTTTCTTCCCATCTATTTCTAATACTAAGCAGCAATGGCCAAGTTTAGTGATTTTCATACCAAGTAGTGTATCAAATCGGCTTTTTAGAATCCGCCTACCCCTTGCCTCTCCCGCACATCCTTGTTTGAATACACAGTAAGGAGAGATGGATGAGTGGTTTAAATCAACAGTTTACTAAACTGTCGGCTTTTAATTAGGCCCGCGAGTTCGAATCTCGCTCTCTCCGCAAAACAGTTCATCAGCTTACGGCGAAAGGCTAGGGGATTTACTGTGGTTTTTCTTAGAGGCCGGTTCAGGGTCGGGAAGATGGCGAGTCGAAAGGACCGAGTGGTTGTCATCAATTTCTTTGCCTTCCTCTGCATATTTGTCGCGGCGTTTAAAGAAGAGCCACTGCCTATGGCCAATAAATTGCACCACTGAGAAGGTGCTATAGAGCTTGTGGCCACGAAGCACGAAGGTCATGCCGCCGTTTTGGAGCCCGCGCTCCAGTGCGGCTTCGCTTTTTTTGATGTAAAGAATGGTCTTGTTTGCTGTCGATGTAAGTTACCGGTCAAGACTTCATTGGCGTATGTGCACAGATGCCAAAAATTCGGCTTCGAAAAAGAAAAATTGAGAGAAAATAAAACAGCTGAAGAACCCGCACTATGCAATTCGTATAATCCTTGAGATTTCAAAGGCTTTTTTAAATAGCAAAATGTTATAATGAGTAGTATGACACTATCACTCATTGCGGTACTGCTAATCTTGGCTATTTGGTCCACCTGGGGGTATTTCTCCTCTCGAGTCGAACAGGCCGAATATGCGGTGCTCAAAAAGACGGACGACTATGAAATCCGTAACTATCCAGCACACCTGGTTGCGCAAACAACCGTAACTGGTTCCTATCGACACGCTCTTCAGCAAGGATTTCGTATAGTTGCCGGATATATATTTGGCGGAAATACGAAAAAAGAAAGTATCTCTATGACGGCTCCCGTGGTCGAGCAAAAGCATCGTGGACAGTCAATTGCCATGACCGCTCCTGTAATGGCAAACATCGAGGGAGAGTCTCACACCATTGCATTCGGCATGCCTCGCTCGTACACACGTGCCACACTCCCTACACCTACCGACTCGCGGGTAACTATCGTTGAAGTACCGGCCAAGAAAATGGCGGCCAAGAGATTCACGATGTGGCGTACTGACACACGCGTAGAGTCTAAGAAAAAAGAACTCTTGTCTGCGCTCTCAAACGACAAGATACCCGTTATCGGCCAACCACAATACGCTGGATACAACGCACCCTGGACACCCCCATGGATGATGCGCAACGAGGTATTAATTGAAATTGCATGATGCTAGCTATCTTCAAAAAAATATTGCCTGCCCTGCTATTGCTCCTTGTATTTGTGCCTGGTTTTGCATCTGCGCATCAACCTCGAATAGTTGAGAGCAGACAGACCGTTGTTACAGATCCTGAAATATCGAAAGCATATTATGGGCAATTAACGGGCGTGCCCGATATCTATACCATTCACGCAAACACTCCTTTCAATCTGTATGTCAATATATTAGTTCCCGACATTGCGGGGCAGAAGAAAGAGGTGATTGCAACTATCGTAAAAGACGGTAAAACGTTCACCGTACTTGACGGCACTAAGTTTACCTGGACAAAGATGTTTGAGCCGTTTGGATACGATACCTACTGGACAGGGCCGGAGTATAAAGCAAAGGTAGAGCCTGGAACCTATGTGATCACTGTCACAAGTGCAAAGGATGACAGTAAGTATTCTCTTGCTATCGGACAGACCGAGAGTTTTAACTTCAAAGAAACACTGAACGCTCTGACCATCATTCCGCAACTAAAGAGCGGCTTCTTTAACGAGTCGCCGATTAGCTTTATCTTATCGCCCTTTGGGTGGGGACTTATCATTATCATGTACCTCCTTGCCGGTGTCGTGGGCTTCGTGTACCGAGCAATTTTGAAAAGAGTTACAAAAAAGTCTTCCCGCGGAGTTGCCAAAAACATCGGGACGCCCGACCGCGCGCTTCGCCTCGCTATCGGCCTAGTACTGCTTGTATGGGCCATCACCACTACCTGGAGTCCCATCCTCATCTTCTTCTCTGGTTTTGCAGTATTCGAAGCAATCTTTAGTTGGTGTGGCTTTTACGCAGCATTAGGAAAAAATACATGTCCGGTGGAATAAAATAAATGTATGAACACATACAACTGGTACTCACAACTTATTAAGCCAACATGGTCACCACCTGCGTGGCTTTTTGGTCCGGTGTGGTCGGTCCTTTATACAATTATTGCCGTGTCCTTCGGTGCGGTGTTTTATAAAGCGTTTACCAAGCAAATTCCATGGATGGTTGCTCTGCCATTTGCACTTAACTTACTTTTCAATTTTGCGTTTACGCCGATACAGTTTGCACTTAAAAACAATTTTCTGGCTTCTATTGATATCTTGCTCGTGGTCGGCACGCTTACTTGGGCGCTCTATGCTCTCTGGTATGCAGTACCCGAGCTCCGCTGGGTGGTCTATGCAAACATCCCGTATCTTTTGTGGGGAACATTTGCCACATGTTTGCAAGTAACCATTATGTATCTCAATACATAAATACATATTTCAGAGAATATGAAAGAAGTAACATTAGTGTATCCTCATCAACTGTTTGCACAATCGCCGGCTATACAAAAAGGGCGAAGGATACTTTTAATTGAAGAATCGCTAATATTGTCATATAACCCAATCCATTATCAAAAATTGATTTTTCACAAATTAAGTCTTGATGCTTACGAAGAACGCTTAAAAAAGAGCGGGCACCGCGTTGATCGACTTACAATTGAACGCTATCCAAAAACGGAAGATGTGTTTGAGTATCTAAAAAAAGAAGGCATACAAGTAATTCATGTCGTCGATACTACGGACTGCTACTTAGAGCAAGCAATAACAATATCAAAGATCAAACGGGTATGGTATGAATCGCCCCTTTTTATCCTTTCAAAAGAAGAGGCCATGGCCCGATATGAAAGCTCGAAGAAAAATATGGCAAGGTTTTATAAGAAACTTCGCGAGGATACGCATATTTTAATGGATGAAAACGCGCTGCCGAAAGGCGGTAAGTGGAGTTTTGACGCAGACAATCGAGAAAAACTTCCCCGAAATGTGACTCTCCCCAAGGATATTCTTTTTGAAATGCATTTTGATTTAGAAAAAACAAAGAAGTGGCTGGATACCGTAAAGACCGAAAAATATGGAGAGATCGCGTGTTGGCTTCCATATAAACACAAAGAAGCCGAAACTTTTTTACAGATATTTTTAGAAGATCGCTTTGCACACTTTGGTTTGTATGAAGATGCGCTCTCTACTAAAAGTGTGCGGTTATTTCATTCTACGTTGTCACCTCTTATAAACGTCGGATTGCTTGAGCCAAAGCAGGTAATCGATAGAGCGATACAGTATGCAAATACTCACAGTGTACCCATTAATTCATTGGAGGGGTTTGTTCGACAAATCATCGGTTGGCGAGAGTTTATGCGCGCTGCGTATGAGTGTGACCACATAACCATGCGCAATAGAAATTTCTGGAAACACACTCGTAGTTTGCCAAAAAGATTTTGGACTGGAGACACGGGGATCTTGCCAGTTGATAACGCTATTACAAAAGCTCTGCGTTATGGCTACAACCACCACATCGAAAGGTTGATGGTTTTGGGAAACTTTATGCTGCTGAGTCAAATCAATCCTGACGAAGTATACCAGTGGTTTATGGCCATGTACCTCGACGCATATGACTGGGTAATGGTGCCAAATGTGTACGGAATGAGTCAGTTCGCTGATGGTGGCATTTTTGCTACTAAACCGTATATCTCGGGCAGTAATTACATCAAAAAAATATCAGACTATCCTGGCGGTGATTGGGAGGAGAAATGGACTGCACTGTACTGGAATTTTATATGTATTCACCGTAACTTTTTTATTAGTAATCATCGGTTATCGATGATGCCAATACTTTTTGATAAGATGGAGCAAAAGAAAAAAGAAAATTATTTAAAAATTGCAAAGGAGTATCTTTCAAAGAAGTGAAGTAAAAAAATAAACGAAATAATTAATAGCATTTCTCAGTGCAAAAAAACATGATCAGTATACGTATAATTTATTTGTAGTCACTGCACTCCGGTTAGTCTGGTGATTTTTAAGCTCTCGTGTTGCGTAGGCAGACTATGCCGTGGTGAAGAAAATAAACGGTTACGAGACGTGAGAATATACAGCGTACCTAGTTGCACAAACGATGGTAATGCGCCGTTGACTCCATTGTTGATGAATCGCAACCATATTTTATGGCAAGTAGAATCGGCCTATTCATTAGTACCTAATGTTTATTTAGGTAGTGTTCGTGCTTTCTTTCAAATTTCTCTTCGTTCAATTTGCTCCTGCGGAGACGGAGGGATTCGGTCAGGCGTTCAAAAATTGCCGTCGAAATTTTTGCCGCACGACCCTGCCTCGCGGTTTTGCTTGCTAGCAAAACATCGCTCCGGCCTTCGAATCCCTCCCGCACAGTACTCAAGTACTGTGCTCGTCTCCACATAAGAAAATAACGCCATACAGGCGTATTTTCAAAATGCGGAGACGGAGGGATTCGAACCCTCGAGGGCTTGCGCCCTACCTCCTTAGCAAGGAGGCACATTCGACCACTCTGACACGTCTCCAAATAAACATATATGCAACTGTAATAACACTCAAAATATGCTCCATTTTTCTCACCTCTAGCTTCTATGATACTCAAATACCTTACACCAATTGTATGTATTTCGCACCCCAGTGCTACTCACCGTCGTTGTTCGAAAGGAGGTATGCTATTTTTTGCTTATGATTGTGCAAGTGCAACACAGTGGACTTTTCGCGCGCCGGCTTTTTTTAGTGCTCGAGTTGCTTCTCTAAACGTGGCACCCGTGGTTGAAACATCATCCACCACAACGCATACGCGGCCAGCAATGCGTTCTTTATCTAAGACGTTCATTGTTTTATGCAGATTCACTCGGCGCTTTGCAGACGGCAGCCCTTGTTGCGGCGGTGTGTCCGCCACGCGAGCCAAAGCTCTTGGCTGGTAGTCGTATAAGTCATGCACCTGTCGAAGCGCAGACTCGCAAAGCAGCTCCGTTTGATTGTGTCCGCGTTTTTTGCGTCGCGCGGGGTGCATAGGGACGGGAATAAGTAGTGGTTTACCGAGCTCTTCGGTTGCGATATCCATCAATATTTCGGCAATAAAAGCACCACACAGGCCTACAGCGCGCCGGTTTGCATAGTATTTAACTTCCCATACGAGTGCGGTCGCGCTCTTATCGTGGTAGGGGAGAGAACCCGTGTCCACGCTTCGAGCGGAGCGTAAGTCGTCGAGCGTAAGCGCCCGCACCACAAGCTCTGTAGCCCGCGGAGGCAAGACAAGGTCGCAAATGATTGAAAAAATAGAAGAAAGTCTGGTGTTCATGGTGCTATACTGTCTAGCATAACTCGTCCTATGGCGTTCTCTTTCTCATCTCTATTTTCACAAGAGTCCAAAAGCGTACTTGGTATTGATATAGGCACGTCTTCAATTAAGGTGGTGCAGCTCAGGCGCGACCATGGGCGGGTACTGCTCGAGACTTACGGCGCCATAGCGCTCGGTCCTTATGCGGGAGTAGAAATTGGACGTGCCACGTCCCTTCCAGCGGAAAAAATTGCTGAAGCACTGAAAGATGTGATACGAGAGGCGAATGTAACGACAAAAAACGCCGCAATGTCTATCCCGTACGCCTCAAGTCTTATTTCGATTCTTAAACTTCCCGCAACCGTCGAAAAACAGCTGGCACAAGTCGTTCCTATTGAAGCGCGTAAATACATCCCCGTACCTATCAGCGAAGTCATGCTCGACTGGTTCGTAGTCAGTACTGACAAACGAAACGAACCGGGGGGGAAAATCGAAGTGTTGTTGGTCGCTATCCACAACGATACTATCTCCAAATTTCGCGCTATCGCCTCGGGAGCAGCTCTTGATGTGGCCTTTTTTGAGATCGAAGTCTTTAGCTCCGTACGAGCGGCACTGGAACACGGTATTGCTCCTGTGGCCGTAGTTGACATGGGAGCCGCCACAACCAAGTTTTATGTCGTAGAGCGCGGGCTCATTAGGGAGAGTCATATCATCAGCCATGGCAGCCAGGACCTCACACTCGCGGCTTCGCGCGCGCTTAATGTGCCGGTGACCCAAGCCGAGGAGTGGAAGCGAAAATTTGGCCTTGGCGCCATTCAAGCGACTGTGCCAGTACAGCAAAAACTTACAGAATCTCTTGAACTGTCGCTTAGTCCTCTCATTTCTGAGTTGTCCAGGACTCTTGCTGCATACGAAACGCGTCTCAATCAGTCGGTGAACCAGCTCGTGTTAACGGGTGGCGGAGCAGCGCTTAAAGGAATTAAAGATTACGCGCAAGGTAAAATCCCAACCGAGATACATCTTGCAGACCCGTTCAGTAAAACGCAGGCTCCGGCATTTCTCGAAGCAATTCTTCACGACGCAGGTCCAGAATTTTCCGTGGCTGTGGGTTTGGCGCTTCGCAAACTCCAAGAAATGGGATAAATGTGGATTGCAGAACCTGCGTGCGCAAGAATGGGGCTATACTGTATATAAATGGATACTCAGATCCAACCCTCATTCATACCTAAAAAACCGCTTAATACGCCGACTATGCGGAAAGGCGGGACGGCGATGGGCATGTTTGTATTCCTTATCTGCATGCTCGTGTTCATAGCGGCCATTGTCTCGGCCGGCGGCGCATTTGTATACCAAGGTTTTTTAAAAAGTTCTATTACGCAAAAAACTGATACGCTGCAAAAAGCTGAAGCTGCATTTGACCCGTCTGCTATTCAAGATCTTGTTCGCTTGGACTCACGTATCAATAATGCAGAAGCGTTACTGCAAAAACATATCTCATCGCTCGCTATCTTTAACTTTTTGGCAGGGCAAACACTCCAAAATGTGCAGTTCACCACCTTTACGTATGAGTTACAAACCAACAATTCGGCACTAGTGACTCTTGGCGGTATTGCCGACGGATTCTCAACAGTTGCGCTCCAAAGCGACCAGCTGGGTGCAAGCAAAATACTTAAAGACGTGGTGTTCTCAGGTATTGTGGTCAACCCGACGGGTAAAGTATCCTTCAACGTCAAAGCCTCTATAGACTCATCGCTTATTAATTACGCAAAGAGTTTGGCTAGTGGTGGCGGTCCATCGCTCGGCAACAACGGTGCGATTGACGCTTCGAGTACTCCACAAAATCAGGGACTCCCACAAACTAACCCCGCGCTCCGCTAACTCGTTATGGTTAAATTATTTCTACCAATATTACTTATCGGAACCGCCGTCGGACTTTTTGCGCTATATACCAACCCGGCCTATCAAACAATAAAAGCACTGCAAGTACAAAACGCATCATATGATGCCGCTCTAACCAAAGCGCAAGAGCTTCATACTGTGCGTGACCAGTTGCTTGCTCGCCGCAACTCCTTCCCGAACGATAATATAGACAAACTTCAGCATATCTTGCCTGACAATGTGGACAATATTCGTCTTATTATTGATATAAATAATATTGCCTCAAGACACAACTTGTCGCTTACTAACGTCGACCTGGGGAATCTCGGTGGAGGCTCCCAAACGGGTTCAAAGGCATCTATCGAAACAAGTGTAAGCCAAATGGGCAACGTGGATGTTGGCTTTTCGGTGAGTACGGGTAATTACGACGACTTTCTGGCCTTTATTCAAGACCTCGAACATAGTCTGCGAATTGTAGATGTGTCAAAAATTACCTTTACCTCTGGCACAAACAACATTGTAAACTACACCCTGACGGTACGAACATATTGGCTCCACTAAATTCTATGATCACTTTTGTTACACAAAATAAGTTGCTCACGGTCATTGCTATCCTATTTATATTTGGCGTAGCATATTACACATTCTCCTCCAGCGGCAACAACAGTGCACAACCTATTCTTTCAACCAGCACCGACGCGTCATCGTCTGCGACAACACAAAAACTTTTGGTAGTATTAGCCAACTTGCGCACCATTCGCCTCGATGATGCGGTTTTTAAAGATCCCGTCTTTTTGTCGCTTTCAGACTTTGGCGTCGTCATTTCGCCGGAAGCGGTCGGCCGCCGCAACCCTTTTGCCCCCTTTACCGGCACGTCGACAAATCAAACGAGAATAAGCGCACAAGCATTGCCACCCGTTTCTCAGATAACCCCTGCACAACCAGGCGTTCGTCCGCCGACGCCCCGTGTTCGGGTGCTTCCACGAACGCAATAATATATTATGGATCTTCTCGCCCTGTTAGTACAAAACGGTATACTCGACCGTGCACTCTCGATAGAGTTGCAAAAAGAACTTGCAAAGCCTGGCGTACAAGCGGAAGGGGTGCTCTTGAAATCTGGGGTAACGCTTGAACAAATATTGAAAGTCAAAGGGACCTTCTATGGCGTACCAACGCGGGTCATTGGCGAGAAATCTATTCCGTTTGATGTGCTGCGCTATATTCCAGAAGAGTCGGCACGCTACTATCGCTTTGCTCCGCTCGGTATCCTCGACGGCGCGCTTGAGGTGGGCGTCACCGACCCCGACAACCTAGAGGCGCGCGATGCGCTGACATTCATTTCGGCTAAAGTAGGTATGCCCTACAAACTGTTTCTCATCAGCGATACTGACTTTGATAAACTGCTGACGCAATATAAAGGTCTTTCAGGAGAAGTGGGGAAAGCGCTTAATGAGCTTGAAACCGAGTTAAGTGAAGACGGTGAAAAAGTCCAAACGAAGCGCAGTACGCTCATGGACGAGGAAATAACCGAAACAGAAGCAGAGGCCATAACTGCTGATGCACCGGTTACAAAAATTGTTGCGACCATGCTTCGTCACGCATTTGAGCAGCGGGCTTCGGACATTCACATTGAACCCTTGGCAGACCAGACACGGGTACGATTCCGTGTGGACGGCGTCCTCTCGACTAACATCACCTTACCGCCGCAAGTGCACAGTCAAGTTGTCGCGCGCATAAAAGTGCTTTCAAACGTTCGGCTTGATGAAAAGCGCAAACCCCAGGACGGCCGGTTCTCTGCTCGTGTTGCAGGAGGAAAAGTCGACTTCCGTGTTTCGACGTTTCCTACTTATTACGGCGAGAAGGTCGTTATGCGAATTTTGGGCAGTACCGCCAAAGAGTTGCGGCTCGATGGGCTCGGTTTTTCAGAGCGCGACCTCGGGCTTATCCGTGCAGCAATAAATAAGCCGTACGGACTTATTCTTGTGTCGGGTCCAACCGGCTCAGGTAAGTCGACGTCGCTGTATGCCATTTTAAATGAAATGGATCGCGAAAAACAGAACATTCTCTCCCTTGAAGACCCTATTGAGTACACGATTCCCGGCGTTTCGCAGTCGCAGGTACGCCCCGAAATTGGCTATACATTCGCAAACGGTTTGCGTACCACTCTGCGACAAGATCCAAACGTCATCATGGTCGGCGAGATCCGCGACTCCGAAACAGCCAACCTTGCGGTGCAAGCGGCGCTCACCGGCCACCTTGTGCTCTCGACTATCCATACCAACAATGCAATAGGTATCGTCCCGCGGCTTCTGGACATGGGAGTTGAACCGTACCTTATACCTCCGGTCCTTATTTTGGGCATGGCACAACGTTTGGTTAAGACGCTCTGCCAGGGTGGGGGAGAAAAGGTTCCGGTCGACGGCAGCACCGCGGCACTCCTCCAGGAAGAGTTCAAAGATTTGCCTGAAGAATACAAAAAAAAATTACCGTCTTTAGCTGAGGTGTACCGCATTAAGCCCACTCCGGATTGCCCGTCAGGGACCAAAGGACGCATCGCGGTCGTTGAGGCGTTCGAAATGACGCCAGATCTTGAACGAGCCATTCTAGGGCGGCATCCTGAGGAAGAAATGTTTACCGCTGTGCGTAAACGCGGCATGCTCACCATGAAGGAGGATGCTATCATAAAAGCAGTTCAAGGAGTGGTGCCGTTTGAAGAAGTAAATTCACTCGGCGGAACTTTTGATCTGTTTGATGAGCCCGAAGTGGTACCGAAAACAGAGATACCACCAGAAGCTATTGTGCTCAATGCAGAAGGGGAGTCGGTAGTGGATCCTAAAAAAGAGGAAACGACAAAAGAAACAGAAATTCAAATCTAAACGTATATGCCAGACTACTCCAAACAACTCTTCATGCTTATGGATATACTTCTTTCCCAGGGTGCCTCTGACTTGCACCTGGCG
>JAYUDS010000047.1:0-4653 GCA_043739595.1 Candidatus Adlerbacteria bacterium
GACTATTGCTGCCACCAGTAAAAGAACTGACCCTACAGCAAGCAATACAAGCACGATGCGGCGCCTGCGACGTCGCTCTCGCAATTGTGATTTAGGTAAGTCTACCCTGGACTTCATTGTGGAGGTACAACTTTCCTAAGAAAGTTGTACCTCCATTATACCTTCTTCTCTATTTTCTCTCTTCCCCCCATAAATGGTCGCAACGCTTCTGGGATGTTAATCGAGCCGTCCTCGTTTTGGTTGTTTTCAATAATTGAAATAAGCACGCGCGGTGTAGCAAGCGCAGTGTTGTTGAGCGAATGAACATACTGCATGGTCCCGTCGGTGTCACGATAGCGGATGTTGAGTCGGCGCGACTGGAAGTCGTGGAAGTACGAAGAAGAATGCGTTTCGCGATAGCGGCTTTCAGACGGCACCCAGGTTTCGATGTCGTACTTCTTGACTTGGCCTAACCCTAAGTCCCCACCACAGTTAAGCACCACATGGTAGGGCAATTTGAGCGCTTGGAGCATATCTTCCGCATTTTTTGTCAGCTCTTCATGATGTGCAACTGATGTCTGGTGTGATGCTTCACACAGCACTACTTGCTCAAACTTAAAAAATTCATGCACCCGCATGAGCCCCTTGGTATCTTTACCATGACTGCCTGCTTCGCGGCGAAAGCAGGGTGAGAATGCCAGGAATTTCAACGGCAACTGCTCTTGGGGAATAGTCTCGTTCATGTAGTACGCCATGGTCGCCACTTCGCCCGTACCCGCCAAAAAGTCGCCGTCTTGCGTCTTGTACAGGTCTTCCTCGCCTTGCGGCAAGTAGCCAGTGCCCAGGAACGCGACGCGCTTCACGAGCGAAGGTACCATCATTGGAGTAAACCCTCCCTTATGTACAAAATGGTTTAGCACAAACTGCCACACCGCCATATTAAGGAGTGCACCGTCGCCTTTGAGAAAATAGCCACGAAAGCCCGCTGCTTTGGTCCCGCGTTCGAAGTCTGCCATGTCGAGGTCTTGCATCAACTCCACGTGGCTTTTTGGTGTAAACGAAAATTGGGTTGGTTCGCCCCAAGTGCGAACTTCGACGTTGTCGGCGTCCGAATCTCCTTCGGGGACCGAAAGCTCGGGAATGTTCGGAACCTGGACCATTAACAGTTGCCACTCCTTGGTCACCTCTTCAAGTTCTTTTTCTTTTATACTCAGTGCTTCTTTGAGTAGCCGCATCTCGTCGATGATTCGAGTGCGTTCTTCCGGCGCTGCGGTTGCCACTTGGTCTGATGCCCGCGTTTGTATAGCGCGAGTCGACTCTACCTCTTGTAGCAACGCACGGCGTTTATCGTCCACAGACACGAGTATGTCGAGATCTACCTCGACATGCTTTTTCTTTGCACCTGCCTTAACCAGGTCGAGGTTTTCCCGAATAAATTTGATGTCTAACATATAAATGAATGTACAATTGATAGTACAATGCAGTTTCCTATACGACAACTGTTAGTCGAGGACTTCCCGCCCCTTCTAAGAGAGATCCCTGATTTGCCTAAAAAACTATACGTGCGCGGTTCTATGCCGCCGCCAGAATATATATATTTATGCGTCGTTGGTTCGCGTCGCACAACCACGTATGGCCAACGTATGACTGCCAAACTTATCGCCGGGCTCGCCCGCTACCCTGTCGCCATTGTCTCAGGCTTAGCCTGGGGCACCGACGCCAACGCACACAAAGCAGCGCTCGACGTGGGCTTGCCTACGGTTGCAGTCATGCCGTCGGGGTTGAACGACGCAGTAATGTACCCAACCATGAACCGTCCTTTAGCGAAAAAAATTCTCTCGTCAGGAGGCGCGCTGCTTTCAGAAAACCCCCATGACTTTAAAGCAATGCTCCATTCGTTCGCACAGCGGAACCGCATTGCGGCCGGGATGTCTAAAGCCACTCTGATAATTGAAGCAGGTGAAAAGTCCGGAACACTCATCACCGCACGCCTTTCTCTGGACTACAACCACGAAGTACTGGCGGTGCCGCACGAGCTCGGCCATGAAACAGGTTTGGGATGTAACGAGCTCATACACCAGGGAGCCACACTTGTTCGAAGCAGTGACGACATTCTCGAGGCGCTCGGCTTTAAACCAGCTGAGCCTATGCAACAAACTTTGCCGACCGATTTAACCGAGGCTGAAGCGGCCGTGCTCGAAACACTCCGTGAAGCTCTCGTACGCGACGACCTTATAGAGGAGTCCGGGCTCTCCGCCCAAGCAACCAACATCGCCCTCTCTTCTCTACTTATACGTGGGCTCATTGTGGAACGCCTAGGGAAAATAGAAAGGATATAACGATGAGGGCTTCAATTTTATTATAAAAAGACTTTCTTATTACCTTTCTACATGCAACACTGTTTCGATTTTTGAAACTCTTGCGTCAAGCGCACTGTCCCGCTCGTAACCGGCATCCAAGGCTCGGTGGATACCATCAATTTTACCAACCACTTCTTCTCGAAGCTGAGTAATACTTTCTTTTATTTCTGTTCTTATTTCTGTTCTTAGCACAGTCAGTTCATCCGTTAATTCACTCTTAGTAACCATATTGTCTTTAATGTATACAAACATCTCCAAAAGGTCGTTAACATTCTTCTCCGCCTCAAAGTTTCCCGCCATAGTGCACACAGTATAACATGGGCGTTTTTTATTAATTATTTTGGAAAGTGTATACTTCACTCTATGACAGAGACCCCCACCGTATTTGTTGCATTTGGTGTGACGGGCGACCTGATGAAACAAAAGATTCTGCCCGCGCTGTTTCAACTGCATCTCAAAAATGAATTGCCGGATGGGTTTGAAATTCTCGGCGTGTCGCGCCGAGAATGGGATGACGAAATACTACGTACACATGTCTCCCATGCGCTTGGCAACAAAGCAGACCTTGAGTCTTTTCTTGCCCGACTTTCGTTTGTTAAAGGTGACATTACGGACGACCAGTTGTTTGCACAGTTAGCTGAAAAAATTGGAGCCCGCAGCGCTATACTCTATTTTTCGCTCTCGCCCGCACTCTATGCAGACGCCTTTACTCGACTTGTGGCCTCGCCACTTGCAGCAAAAGCAAAACAATTGCGTCTCATGATAGAAAAGCCATTTGGCTCCGACGAAATGACCGCACGGGAACTCCACAGTATTTTGAGTAGCGCATTCCAAGAGCCGTATGTTTTTCGAGTCGATCATTACCTGGCAAAAGAGGCTCTGTTCAACGTACCTTCTACCGACCCCGGTGTTATTAAAAAAATTGAAGTGTACTTTATGGAGACAAGCGGCGTGGAAACTCGCGGTGAGTCATATGACTCCGTAGGCGCGCTGCGTGACGTTGGTCAAAATCATATGCTGGAGATGCTGGCGACTGCACTTAACAATACAAACCGCGAGCAAATACTGAAAGAGCTCCATGTCCTCATGCCCAGAGAGGTTGCGGCACACACGGTCCGCGCCCAGTACGAGGGCTACCCACTCATTCCAGGTGTTGCTTCGCAGTCCCAAACTGAAACATACTTCAAACTTCGCACCACCTACCGCAACATAGAGGTTGTGCTTGAAGGCGGCAAACGTCTAGGGCTCAACCGTAAAGAAGTTATTTTTACTCACGAAAATGGTTCGACACACATCCTGACTGTTGGAGAAAACGTTGTACGCACCGAATACGAACGGCTGGTGCACGATTGCATGAAAGGCGACCAAACGTTGTTTGTAAGCATTCGAGAAGTAATGGCACTGTGGCATTTTATCGACCCTATTGTGCGTGCGTGGCGAAAGGAAATGGTGCCGTTGAAGCTGTATCCTCTTGGCGCAGAGGAGGTGTGATATTCGACCACAAAATTTGCAAATTAATGAAACTCGTTGTATTAGTATACGTACTCCATGAAGCTAGTTATCGTTGAGTCGCCTGCCAAGGCAAAGACCATAGAGAAGTATCTCTCGGACATCGACAAGTCCGGTAAATTTATCGTGCGCGCTTCGGTGGGCCATGTGCGCGATTTACCCAAGAACAACAAAAAAGCAATCGATATACCGGCAGGCTTTGTTCCCCATTACGAAGTGGTTGCAAACAAAGTTGACATCATCCACGACCTTAAAGCACTTGCAAAAAAAGCAGACGAAGTGATCCTCGCTACCGACCCCGACCGCGAGGGCGAAGCTATCGCGTGGCATATCAAAGAAGAGCTTGGGCTTAAAAAACCTGACCGCATTGTCTTCCACGAAATAACCAAAGAAGCTATTGCCGACGCACTGGCGCACCCGCGCAAAATTGACGACAACTTGCGTTTAGCTCAAGAAGCACGCCGTGTTCTTGACCGACTTGTCGGCTACGACCTCTCGGGGCTTATTTGGAAGAAAGTTCGTTACGGCCTTTCGGCTGGCCGTGTGCAATCGCCGGCGCTTCGTATTATTATGGAGCGCGAGAGAGAAATTCGCGCGTTTATACCCGAAACCTACTACGTTATCACCGCACAGACCAAGACCGAAAAAAAGGATGCTCTTGAGGTTACCTGCGCAGTTGAACCACGCGACAAGAACGAGACTGACCGTATCATTAGGGCAGTCAAAAAAGACGGTCTTACGGTGGCGGATGTGACCGAAAGCCACATGAAGCGCACACCGCGTGCGCCATTTACCACTTCGACCT
>JAYUDS010000048.1:0-4540 GCA_043739595.1 Candidatus Adlerbacteria bacterium
CGCATAGGTTCGGCGTTCTTGTGCCTCTTGAATATCTTCTTCTGTCAGAGCTGACCCTTTTAGCTTTCCAATTTCTTCAATAAAATCTAAGTGCGGCATCTGGGCGATAAAAGCTACCTGGGAGAACCGCGGAAGAAACATACGGGGTGGGACCACGTGGCCTGGGTGAACGAACTCGAACAGTCGTCCATAGTCGTCTTTCACTCCAGCCCAATAACTTTCCGCCAGCTTGTCGTACAGGTCAAACAAAACAGGTATCGTGTCCCCTTCTGGGTCAAAGTTGAACGCCTGGTTGATATCTTTTGAAAGAAGCGCTAAGCGGAAAATCTTCGAAGGCATAAGGTCGGCGATTTCGCGCGCGCTGCTGCCACGGCCTTTAGACGACGACATTTTTTTGCCCGCAATTAAGAAAAACTCGTACGGTACGTCAAAAGGCGGCTCGTAGTTGAACACTTCTTTTGCAATATGCTTGGCGACATCACGAGAGCCGCCTTTGGTTGAGTGGTCTTTGCCCCCTCCTTCAACTTCAACCCCCAACACCTTCCATTTTGCTGGCCACTCCACCTTCCATGGTAACTTCGCATTTCCGCCAAATGGTGACACGCTGCCGTGGTAGCCACAGCCTTTTGTGTAGTCCACCGCGTCAACCTTGCAGGTAAAATGCACCTTTTCGCCGTCAAAGGAGTTGGCCCTGGTTGTGGTCATTTTCCGGCATTGCGGGCAAATAACATTAATAGGCAACCACGAGTCTTCACGCTCGGACCCCGACACTTCTTTGTAGATGCGTCGTATAGCTTCTGCCCCAGCAAGTGCCTCTTTGATTACTTCGTCCATGCGACCGGAGAGATACAGGTCACTCGCCCAATAAAATTCGGGCGAAAATCCGCTTTCAGCTATCACATGCGCAAAGTCATTGGCAAAAAATTCGGCAAAACTCTTTGCTGATGGGTCAGGTGAAGGTACTTCTCGAAGCGACATGCCAAGATATGGTTCAAACGTAGCTCGGTCCAGGTACGTTGGAATATCGTCCATTGGGTCGAAGTCATTGAGCTCATACGAAAACTTATTTGGAACTACCATTTGCTCCAATGCCTCAGAAACTGCGCCATGAATCGCCACACCACGCATCGAGCCCACATGTACGCGGCCTGACACAGTTTTCTCGTCACGAACGACAATAGTGCCGCCTTGTGCGAGCTTGTCTTTGAACTTTTCTTCGACTTCTCCAGCCAATCTGTCTGCCCAAAACATATGCACAATAGTAGCGCACTTCGAGCACTTTTGCCCCACGAATTGTGCTTGACGTTATTATTTTCCTTACTGGCTTCGTTATTGGTAATGAACGTGACCTCAGCCCCGCACGAGGACTCTTCGGAAACGTAACGCGCAGCACGCTGCTCTCCCCTGTCGGACCTATGCTCGACACCCGCTACAACACCCGGGTGAACTGGGCGGCAGCGCCACGAATCAATCTTGGCTACGCTATGGGTCGTTTTCTGCCCTACGCGACCATCGGCTACTTGTATGGCGAGACGACAAGCACCGGCTACGCCACAGTCCGGGGGCGTCCCTGTTGGGCACCAAACGCTCTACAGCACGCTTCGAGGCCCAATCTTCGGCGCTGGTGCACAATACGCACTTTCCGACCATTGGTCGCTTACGGGCAAGTTTTTGTACACCAACACAAAAGCAAGCGGTACAGCCGGCGGGGGGCTCGAAGTAAAGGCCACTCTGGTTGGAGCAAAATACCGCTTCTGATATTCCACTCCATCATATATAGGTTAACTCTATGTAATTCATCAAAATCCCTGGCACATGTCGCCAGGGGTTCTTTTTTACCTCAATTTTTACCTAAAATTATCATTTTTTCGCATATGCGAAATTTTGATACAATCTTCAGCGTAGCAAGGCGACGCCTTGGCACAAGTCTGGTTAAGCTTGACAAGCTACTATCAAATGTGATATAATACTCTTTAGTACAGTCAAAGGCCACCGTTTTTACAACGGTGGCCTTTCTCTTTTCCCCGAGGTCGAACCTCGGGATTACTCAACTTTTAGGATTTTGTATTTCTGCGTTCCTTTGGGAGTGTGGAACGAAAACTCATCGCCTTTCTTCTTGCCAAGAAGCGCTGAGCCCAGCGGGGAATGGTATGAGATTTTGCCGGAAAAAAGGTCAGCTTCTTCTGCGCCGACGATAATATAGCTGTGTTTTTCTTCAACGCCCACTTTTTGAACAGACACCGAAGAACCCATCCCCACTGTTTCAGTTTTTGCATTGCGCACAATTTTTGCATTTTTGAGTATACCTTCGAGTTTCTGTATGCGTTCTTCAACAGAACCCTGCATTTCGCGAGCCTCCTGGTATTCGGCATTTTCTGAGAGGTCACCCAGCGACCGCGCATATTCCAGCTGCTCTGCCACTTCGCGACGGCGAGTTGTGCGAAGTTCATCGAGCTCTTTGGTAAGCTCTTCAAATTTTTCTTGTGATATAAATTCTTCCATGTGATTTGATGAAATGATGCGATTCAGTTGGTGATTCCTCAGAATCACCTCCATGGCTCGTGCCGAACCGTCCTTTGAAGTTCGACCCGGTCGTTGAAACACGACGCAGTAAGTCCAAAGTAGCGTATCAAAAATCGAAGATTAGTCAATGGGAAAAGTTATTGTGGGTCAAAATATCCTGGGGTATTGTCATGCGCCCAGAGCAAAAACTGCCCCATTGCTGCTGGAGAACCCATGTTTGTATGTGCTGGCCCACGCTCGAGAACAATCGCATACGCATACTTAGGATGCTCATAGGGAAAGAATCCTATCATCCACGAATTGATAAATTCATTGTGCATACCAATTTGGGCCGTTCCTGTTTTGGCTGCCACGTGCACAAAGTCGAGTTTCACCGCTCCCGCTATGCCTTCGGTCACACCTTGACGCATCCCTTCTCGCACTACTTGGAGCGAATGGTCGCTTATGTCAATTTTAGTTCCTTGCGGGGTCGAGCTTGCAAGCAGAGTTGGTGTCAGCAATGTCCCGCCGTTGGCGAGCGCCGCAGCCTCGCGGGCTGCCTGGAGCGGAGTTACTTGCATACCATACTGCCCTATTGCCGTGTGGTAGGTGTCACCAAGTCGCCACGCAGGGTCACGAGGAAAATATTTTTTCTTCCACGGGATAGTGGGGATATTACCCTCTTGTTCGGAGAACCCAACAAGCCCCGTGTCCGCGCCAAAACCAAACATACGGAAGTATCTGTCCAAGCGTTCAATCCCGAGTCCTGGTTGATTTTCGAAACCGCCTCCGATTGCATAAAAATAAACATCCGATGAAACAGCGATAGCTCCACGAGCATCAACCCAGCCGTTTGCACGCCAGTCTTTAAACACGGATGGATGTTTAGGGTCATATTGGTTGGGAACGCTAATGGACCCAGTGGAAAGTATCGATTTAAATTCATCTATAACTCCTTCGTTAATAGCCGCAGCGGCTACAACCGGTTTAACAATGGAGCCAGGAGCATACAACCCGCTTGTGGCACGGTTAAGGAACGGCTGTTGTTTACTGGCATTGAGAGCCTGCAGAGCCAGTGAGTCTCCTGACCCAAGCGCGTTTTGAGAGAATTCGGGATAACTGGTGAGCGCAATAATTTCTCCGGTGGTGACATCCATAATGACACCTGAGCCGCCCTGGAACCCCGACTCTTGCGCTCGCGAGCTAATTGCGTCATATAAACCTTGCGTCATTTTTGCATCAATAGAAAGCGTTACCTGGCCTCCCGTTGCCTGAGGCTGAGTAACACTTTCCGCTACCACTTTGCCATGTGCGTCGGTTTCAGTGAGCTGTACCCCATTTTGACCGCTGAGCAATCGTTCAAAAGCACGCTCCGCTCCGTCCACACCCACGAATGCTTCGCGAAAGTACACTCCCGAGGAATCCTTGGCGGGTGCTTTTGCATAGCCCACCACATGCGACAAACCATGCATGTCAGCATATACGCGTTTGGAAAAGGGTTGCATAGTCGTAGTGCCCGCGTTCGTGACGTGTTCATTGTAAGCAAGAGGCATGCCGGTACGATCAAAAATAATGCCGCGTTCTGCAAATAATATCTTTTGAGATGACTGATTTTCGCGCGCTTTATCTGCATACGTTTGACCGTGAGCAATTTGCAAGTCCCCCGCCCTCGCAAGAAGCAACAAAAATATAAGTGACAGCACAACGCCGCTTGCAACAAACGATCGCCGGTTGAGAGGCTGCTCTATGCGGCCTTCAAATTGGTCGCGGTCAAACTCAGATACGTTTGATGCGTCAATGAGAATTTCATCAGGCTGCACTTCAGCACGTATGCGTCGTTTTTTTCTCCAGAGACTACTCATAGTGCCGCACCAGTATACCAAAAACTAACCTTACAGCCTGTCTTGTGCCTGACCGCGTAGTTGTTTCAACAAAAGTACACGACATACGACAAATATAAGTGCAAAAAAAGTGAACGGAAGCGGTACTGCATGCAAAAAGCCAGTGGGCATACCAAACAAAAGGTCAGCTACAAGCG
>JAYUDS010000049.1:0-11190 GCA_043739595.1 Candidatus Adlerbacteria bacterium
AACCCTATCGCAGACGTTATGTTAAAGGGTATGACCGCACAAGCAGGGACGGAATAAAAAAGAACTCCCACAGCCTTTGGGGCTACGGAAGAAAAGTCTAATCAAAGCCTTAATCATAGAGAAACGCAACCGCTTCTGCTAGTACGGCAGAAGCGATTTTGGTGCCGTCTATCCGTGTAAAGGTTATACCAAGCGTGCGTTCAAGATCGGCCACCACGCTTGGCCAAGCCCGTTCTGCTTCAATGCGGGAATCAATTTTTTTTGGGTCATCTCCACGTGCAAGCATACGTGCTTTACACACTTCTTCTGGTGCTTCGAGCCAAATATAACGCATTCGATTTTGGAGACCAAGAGATTCTGCGAAGCGGTACGATGGTTCAATGCATTGCGGCACCATTGTACCACGCTTGTCATGGCTCCATTTTCCAAAGATGCCTGTAGCGCCGTACATTGGGTGGCATACCGTGCACCATGCGCCCCAACTACCCATGCAAGTTTTCTTTGTGTAGGTTCGTTTAGGTGGTCGAGCAATGCTTCGGACACATGCCAATACTCCCCAGGCACATGTCCACTCGTGCGTGCTGCACGAGTGGTGGTAGATAGTCTCGCTCGAACAGCCCCTTCGCCGTACATGATGAGCGCGTTCATCAATGTCGATTTCCCGGCGCCTGAAGGCCCGACAATTTCAATACTGGGCATGGAACACTCCTTCTTTGTCGAGTATAAAGAAGCAAAGCGGTGTTTGCAAACAAGAGGGAATCGAAAGATTATTGCAGACCTTGCAAACGGTATTCAATAGGTGCTATTTTAAGCAACCCTTCGAGCTCTTCTCGGCTGAGCAACCCTTTTTGAGCTCCGATTTCTTGCACAACGGACATAGAGTTAACCGGTCCCCAAAGAAGTGCTTCTTTAAGTGGCACGCCGAGCGCAAGTGCTGACGCAATACTTGAGGCAAAGGCGTCTCCTGCACCGGTGCGCTCAATCGGGGGCTTGGTGTCGGGGTACATGGGGATAAAATAATACTCACCCTCTTCGCTTTTGGCGTAGGCACCTTTGCGGTCATTCGTGATGATAACTAGTTTTGGTCCTAGCTTCTGGAGATTATCCAAAAGGCTGTGCAAGTCGTCTGTGGGGTCTACTTTAAGGATGCGCTGCGCTTCTTCTTTATTGCACACAAACAGGTCGGTGCGTTCGTATATGCCTTTGAGCGTTTCTACTCCGAGCTTCATTTGAAAAGTGCCTGGCTGGAACGCAAGTTTTGTGTCCGGAAATTTTTTAAGCCAGTTAATTATTTCTTGATGGTACGGTGCAGAGTTTGCGGCAAGCGACGACAAATAAACCCACTTCGGTCCTTCCGTCATGTCAGGCGCGGTGTAGTCGAATTCTTCATGTTTGACCAAAATAGTGCGCTCCGTTTCGTACCACAGCACGTAATGATAGTTGGTCTTCTTGTTTGGCTCAGTCACGATGTGTGTAGTGCTTACGCGCTCGTTCTGGAGCGTTTCGAGACATAATTTACCGTTTTCATCGTCGCCTATATAGGCTCGGAGCGAAGAAGAAAGTCCAAGCCTGGCCGCTGACACTGAGGCATTGGCCGAGTTGCCAACCGCTGCCAAAAGCACCGCATATTCATAGGGGATTTTGTCGCCCCATCGCATACAGATCTCGCATTCTTCGCTGTTAATTTTACAGTTAACTTTGGCCTCGTGCAGACGGATAAATGGCTCGACAACAACGTCGCCAATACCTAAAAAATCTATGCTCATGTGAGATAGTATATCGCAAACTTCGCAAAACTTCTTTCAAAAAGCCCTTAGCCCTATTTTCTATAGTCGCTTCACTCCTTAAAAAACGGCACGTCCCCACCTGGATTTTTTGAAAGAAGTTTTACTTCGTCTGCTATACTACTGGGATGCCAACTTTGAGAGAGGTGATCCAAGAATTTAAAAGTAGTAACCGGGGGATTGGACATTTTAATATTTCAGACTCGAATCAGCTCCATGCAGTGGTGCAAGCTGCTAAAGAAACGAGCTTGCCGGTCATCGTAGGATTGTCCGAAGGAGAGCGAGAATTTTTTCCATTAGTAGAAGTCCGCGCGCTTATCGACCAATACCAAGCACAGGGCACGCAGATCTTCCTCAACGCTGACCACACGTACACGGTTGAAAAGGTACAGCATGCAATTTCCGACGGCGTTGACTCGGTTGTTATCGACGGTGCAAAACTTCCTTTTGAGGAAAATTTGCATCTCCTTTCAACCTGTGTAAAGTATGCGCGCGCCAGCGGTCGCGATGTGCTCATGGAAGGAGAAATTGGCTACATTGGTTCGTCCTCGAACGTTATGGAGTCGCTGCCAGAGGGAGCCGTTATCACGGAGGAGATGATGACCAAGCCCGAAGAATTGCAAAAATTAATACAAGACTCAGGTATAGACCTCGGCGCGCCGGCAGTCGGCAACATCCACGGTATAGTCACGAGCGGCCAACCGAAGCTTTCAATCACGCGCATCGCCGAGCTTGCAGCGACTGCTGGTGTACCGCTTGTGCTGCATGGTGGTTCGGGTTCTCCAGACGAAGAATTTACGGCTGCAATCAAAGCGGGTATGACAATCATCCACATAAACACTGACATCCGAGTTATCTACCGCGACGAACTTAAAAAAGCTATTGAAGAAGGGAAAGAGGTAGCCCCCTACAAATTCATCACTCCAGCAGTAGCCTCTATGCAGGCCTACGTCGCGCAAAAGATGACGTTGTTCGCGCAATAGTTAGAGAAGTCTGACTTGTACAAATTGCTGATTTTCTTGCAATTTTCAGCAAATTCCGTATAGTAGAGCCTTATGGAATTAACGGTAGAAAAGCGCGATTTAAAGACCAACTCCAACACCTTGCGCCGCGCGGGTAAGATTCCTGCGGTCGTGTACGGACGCAGCCAGGAGTCGACCCCTATTACGCTTGACCGTAAGATATTCGAAAAACTCTTCCGCGAGGCTGGCGAGTCTACCGTCATTACTTTGAAAGGTTTGGGTGTTAACAAAGACGCACTCATCCATGAAGTCTCCGTTCACCCGGTCACCGGCGCAGCGATGCATGCCGACTTTTATGCAATTCAAAAAGGTCAGACGGTAACCGTCTCGGTGCCTCTAGAGTTCGAAGGTGTCTCACCAGCGGTTAAAGACCTTGGCGGCACGTTGGTTAAGGTTATGTACGAGCTCGAAATTGAATGCGAGCCAAAAGACTTGCCACAGCATATTGTTGTTGATATCTCCACACTCAAAACGCTCGACGACAAAATCGAAGTCAAAGACCTCAAACTTCCGGCAAGCGCCAAACTCTCGATTGACCCGGAAGAGGCGGTGGCACTCATCACCATGACCGAAGAAGAGCCAGAAGAATCGGCTCCGATGGACATCTCAGCCATTGAAAACTCAGTCGAACGCGGTAAGAAGGAAGAAGAGCCAACACCCGAAGAGTAAAAATTGCCCCGAAAGGGGTTATTTTTTTGGTACTATAGAGAGATGGGCAAACGACAGGGGTGGGGAACGGCTACTGTTTTTATTCTGTCAGCGTTTTTTGTTGTGGTGGGTACTTCACGCGCGCAGAGTTCCGACCCTACGGCTGACACCAGTTATCTACCAAACGGCGTAACTACAACTGACACCGACCAAGTGCGCGCCAAGCTGCAGGCACAACTCGACGACTTAGAGCAGCAAATAGCCGTCCAGCAAACCGTGCTTGAACAAACCAAAGGTCAAGACGTGTCGCTACAGCGGGACATTAAAATTTTAAGTACCAAAATTGGTCAAGCAAAGCTACAACTCAAAGCTCGCGACCTAGTTATTTTGCAGCTTGGCGGTGGCATAGCAAAAAAACAGCAAGATATTTCTGGGTTGAATACTCGCCTTGGGCGCGAATTGGAGTCCTTGGCAGCCATTCTGCGCGAGAAGTCACAACTCGATAAAAAGTCTCTGCTAGATGTGGCCCTTTCGTCAGAGAGCTTATCTGACTTCTTCTCCGATGCCGAATCATTTAATGAGATAAACGGAAAACTGCAAGATTCCTTCAACCAGATAAGTAATACGCGCCAACTCACGTTGCAGCAAAAAGACGATTTACAGTCAAAGCTCGACAGTGAGGCAAAGCTACGTCAGGCGCAACAGTTGCAACAGTTGCAAGTATCCTCGCAGCAGAATCAAAAGAAAAAAATTTTAGCAGACACTAAAGGGCAAGAAAAAGCGTATCAGTCGCTCATTTCAAAGTCTCAAAAGTCTGCTGCGCAAATTAGGGCGGCACTCTTCCAACTCACAGGTTCCGCCGCTATCCCTTTTGGAAAGGCGCTCGACTATGCAAAAGAGGCCGAAAGGCAAACAGGCATCCGTCCGGCGTTCTTGCTTGGCATTATTACTGAAGAAAGTAATTTGGGGCAAAATGTTGGAAAGGGGACCTACCAAGTCGACATGCATCCAACGCGCGATGTTCCTTTGTTTAAAATTATCACCGCGAGCCTTGGGTTAAACCCCGATTCCATGGCGGTATCACGCAAGCAGTCTTATGGCTGGGGAGGTGCTATGGGCCCGGCGCAATTTATCCCATCTACTTGGGTGCAATATGCCGGGTATGTAAAGCCGGACTATCACTATGAGCAGTCAAAAGACCGTATAGGCAAGCGCACCGGTAATACGCCGCCTAACCCCTGGAACCCTGAGGACGCCTTTATGGCTTCGGCACTTTTGCTAACAGACGACGGTGCGGACGCTAAGACTGAGACTGCCGAGTTTCGAGCTGCTATGTGCTACCTAGCTGGTTGTGGCAATGTGAAGGCTCCAAGTTTGCAGTTTTATGGCGAGCAGGTCGCGAGTTATGCAAAGGACTATCAGTGCCAGATAAATATTTTAGAAGGAAAGCCTCTCACTGATGAGTGTAATTATTAGAGCCTTGAGCATGCCCCTCGTCGTTTTTAGCGGTATAAGTGTTTGTTTGGGTGTTCTTCCAAATTTCCCTTCGTCTGCAAGGTAATCCCTTGCAGACATAAGTGTCCGCCTGGTCCCCCAGGCTTCCCTTACTTGCCAAAAGGGAAGTTATTGGGTATATTAGAGCGCATGAAAACGAAGACGCACCCAACCTATTTCCCTGAAGCAAAAGTAACCTGCGCATGTGGCAGGACCTTTACGGTGGGCTCTACCAAAGAGAAGCTTTCTATTGAAATCTGCTCAGCCTGTCACCCGTTCTACACTGGCAACGAAAAGCTTATGGACGTTGCAGGCCGCGTAGAGAAGTTCAAAGCGCGCCGTGCTGCTGCCACTCCTGCCAAAACTAAGAAGGCTAAATAACGTCTAAAAGACCCTAGATATACTCTGAAGCGAATAGTCCTAAGGACTTTTGTGGAGGAGTTTACCTAGGGTCTTTTTAAAACTGCGATGGAAATAGATCTCCCAAAATTTAAAGAAAATCCAAAAACAGCATATTTTGCGGTGGAACTTGAACGTCTGCTCGCCGAGGAGGCAGAAGTGAAAGAACTGGCTGCGGGTGAATTAGGAGACTTGGTCGGCGACGATCTCAAACGAATAGAGGAGCAAAAGTTCGCCATTTTGGCAGAAATAGAAAAGATTTTTGACCGTGAAAAGGTTGAAGAAGAATTTCCCAATGAAGCGGTGCTCGAAATCCGCGCGGGTGTTGGTGGCGAAGAGGCAGCGCTGTTTGCTGAAGAGCTTAGCAACATGTATCAGGCCTTTGCCACGAGCCAAGGTTGGGGAGCTCGTTTGCTTGCCGAAGCTAAAACAGACCTTGGCGGCTATAAAGAAGTCTCGATAGAGCTTCGCGGTCAAGGCGTATATGAACGCCTTCGTTTTGAAACAGGTGTGCACCGCATCCAAAGAATTCCAGCGACTGAGAAGTCGGGTCGGATTCATACATCGACAGCGTCAGTGGCTATTCTTCCTATTCGTAAAAAGCACAAATTTGTAATTAATCCCGCTGACCTCGAGATAGAGCGCTCCCGCGCAGGCGGCGCAGGCGGACAAAATGTTAACAAGGTGGAGACGGCGGTGCGCATTATCCACATCCCGACCGGTATAGATGCCCGTTCGCAGGTGGAGCGCTCTCAAAATGCCAACCGCGAGCGTGCAATGGCCGTGCTCCAAGCAAAACTTGAACAGAGACACGAGGAAATGGAACACGCTAAGTATGCCGCTAAGCGTGCCGAGCAAATAGGCACTGCCGACCGCTCGGAAAAGATCCGCACGTACAACATCCTCCAAGACCGCATTACAGACCACCGTATTAAGGAAAGCTGGCACAATTTACCCAATATTTTTGCAGGCAATTTAGGGCCGATACTTGATGCGCTCCAGAATTTCACAGGCGAGCCGGGAAGCGCTGAGGAATAAGGAATGGTTTGCAAACCGCTTTGGGCTATGGTACTCTCTTGAGGTTGTATATGGAAAAAAACGCACTGATTGAAAAGCTTTTTTCTGTGGGCGCCCACTTTGGGTACGCACCATCGCGCCGACACCCATCGGTCGCGCCTTTTATATTCGGTGTTAAGGGTGGGACTGAGCTCATTAACCTTGAGGATACCTCGGACTGCCTGCTCAGTGCTCTTGAAGTCGTCAAAACCCTCTCAGGTGCTCGCAAAACTATTCTTTTTGTAGGAAGCAAAGCAGAAGCTCGCGAAGCGCTTACACGCGCAGCAGACCGCCTGGGGCAGCCCTACGTGGCGTCTCGTTGGATAGGCGGCACACTCACCAACTTTTCTGAAATTAAGAAGCGTGTTGGTCGTTTGACCGATGCCACCTCTATGCGCGAAAAAGGCGAATTGGCTAAGTTTACCAAGCACGAACGCTTGCTTATCGACCGAGAAATCACTGACCTCGATGTGATGTTCGGTGGTTTGCGCGGCATGACAAAGCTTCCTGACGCGCTTGTTGTCGTAGACCCAAGGCACGAGAGCGGCGCGGTTGCTGAAGCAAAGCTACTCAATATTCCCGTTATCGCGATTCTCAACACCGACTGCGACAAGTCCTCCATCAAATATCCGATTCCTGCAAATGATGCGTCTGTCCAGAGTGTGGCATTCCTCCTCGGTGAAATTGCAACTGCGTATGAACAAAACATTGGTGCACTGCCGATAGTGGCAGAAGGAGCTCAGAACTAATAGTCTAAAAATAAAAAAATATGGCTATCACTGCAGATGTGGTAAAGGCGCTTCGCGACGCAACCAGCGTATCGGTTATGGAGTGCAAAAAGGCGCTTGAAGAAGCAGATGGAGACATGGAGAAGGCGAAAGAGATTCTCAAGAAGCGTTCAGCTACATTGGTTGCCAAAAAAAGCGACCGAGAGCTTGGCGCGGGGGTTGTCGCGTCCTACATCCACAACGCCTCGCAGGTGGGTGTGTTGGTTCTTCTCTCCTGCGAAACAGATTTTGTTTCAAAGAACGAAGAGTTTTCAAACTTGGCGCGCGACATAGCGATGCAGATTGCTGCAATGCGCTCAGAAAATACCGAAAGTCTTCTTGCTGAGTCCTTCATAAAAGACTCGAGTAAGACCATTAATGACTTGCTTTCAACGGCGACGCAGAAGTTTGGAGAGCGCATTGAGATAACTAAATTCAGTTGTTTCGTAGTGTAGGAATAGGTACAATATACCTATGGTAGAAATATTTACAGCAACACTCATAACTTCGATAGTAGGTCTGGTGCTACTCCTCAGTATTAAACATTGGGAGCTTAAAACGGGCAGCATGGTGGGGCGAAATGTGCGACCAAGTATCAACCGATTTTTTCACGTTGTCTTGTTGTGGAGTGAACGAATTATCCCAACTTTGATACGAATCTACAGCCGCAGGGCGCTTCGCTCATCGCTTTCATTTGCACACCGCGGCACAGCACGTCTTGTGGTTAAAGCTGAGAAAGGGTTAGAGAAAACTCTTCATACCCTCAGACATTCAACCGATGTGCGCCGCGGCATGGGTGAGGCAAGTTTTTTTCTTCGTGAAGTAGCGGAACACAAAAAGCAGTTGCTTCGTACTCAAAATGTGCCGGTCCGCGTCCGTCCAGAGTAACCCGTATTTGTTTGTGACGATTTGTTTTTTGTTGAGAAAATTATAAAACCTGGGTATATTGAACAGGTTCTGTAATTATTGCCGCCTTAGCTCAGTTGGTAGAGCAACACTTTTGTAAAGTGAAGGTCCCCAGTTCAAGCCTGGGAGGCGGCTCCAATTTTTTTTCTCTAGAATCCGTTCGTTGACGTCGCAGTAGTAGTCGACATGGTTCTGAGTTCAGGTATAAGCGTCTGTATCTGTTCGAGCGTTTTAAAGCCATAGACCGGGTCGCGGTCGTTGATGATGAAAGCGGGAAGCTCTCCAGTCAAACCACGCAGCGATATAAGCGTACGGACCGCAGAAAGACTCATGTTGTAGTCAAATGAATATACGCGAAGCCCTGGGTATTTTGTGCGCAGATAGGTAAGTACGTCGCCCGTGTTTGCACAGTCCTTGCAGTCGCCCGCGTTAGAGTAGAAGTAAAGGATAAACACCGGCTTTACGTGGCACCGCTGCGAGACGCGCTCCATAAGCAAGTAGTCCTTGATCTCCAGCAGAGCATACTGTTTCTTCAGCTGGGTAACTTCGGCGTTGTTGGTGCCGAGGTTATTTTCGGCCACTGAAAGTCGGCTCGCGAGTGAGTTAAGCTCGGACGAAAGCACTGGGTTTTGTGAAATGGTCTTGCAGTCGAGGTTGCCCAGCAGCTCGTACTGTGTCTCAGAAGACAAAATGTCTATAGAGACACTCTCCTGGGCGGCGCGGATGTCTGCTATACGTTGGGCATCAATTTTAGATGCAATATAAAAAGCTGTAATAAATATAGCAGCAGTGATAATGAACGCGAGAATATATTTTTGCCAAGCCATAATTAAGTATTTTACCGCCAACTGCTTTCTTTTGCGCGCACTGCTCCCCACAGTGCGCGCACCAACCATAATGGAGCAACAAATCCGAATAAAAGAAAGTACGAAACATACGACTTAAAAGTGATATGTGTTTTTGCGATGCGTCCGCCGATAAGGATAGCTGTAAGAGTCATGCCGAGCGTTGCCATAACAAGAAATGTCATCATGCTTGTATCGATATAAAACCATTCGGTTGGGAAAGTTGGCACTTGGAGCGGTACGCCAGTGACCCAAAGTGTCATAAGCTTTAGAACCAAGAAATGCAGTGTGCTATAGGTCATATATCCTGCTGTGTACAGGGCCGCGAAGAAGGCGATGAGGCCAAAAGGGAGTGTGAGCATGCCGAAATTACCAAACCGAGGGTTGAAAAACATGTATTTGTAATCCTGGGCATTTTGCAGATACCCTTGTGACCAGCGGGTGCGCTGTTTGATAAGCGCCCGTAGTGTCTGGGGTACCGTAGTGTACACATATGCTGTATGAGCGTTCACTATACGAAGGCCGTGCAGGTGCATACGAAAAGCTATCTCCATATCTTCCGTGTTGTGCGCGTGTTTAAATAGCCCTATTTTCTTGAATACTTCCCGGCGGTACATAGAAAAAGGACCCGGTAGCACGTTAATTGCGCTCAAGTTGTCAAACATCTTTTTGTAGAAAATACCGAAGGTATATTCAACCGACTGCATAAGCTCCAACATGGTGCGAGGCTTAAACACTTTCATGGCGGGCGTTATGGCTGCGATATCGGGGTCGCTTTCAAACTTTTTGACCATTTCCATGAGGCCGTCTTGCGCAACAAACGAGTCCGCGTCAAGACAGCCAAGAAGGTCGCCCTTCGAGTGCTCGATACCAAAGTTAAGTGCCGTGTACTTGCCGCCATTTTCTTTATAAAAATATACTACTTGTGGATATTTCGCCGCGTACTGCTCCGCAATGGTTCGAGTGTTGTCCTTAGAACCATCATCCAATACGACGATTTCTAGCTTGTCTTTGGGGTAGTCCAAAGCTAAAAGTGACTCAATAGTTTTTGCAATCGTTTTTTCTTCATTCCAGCATGGTACCAACATGGACACAGTCGGGTAATGTGCGGGAAGGACAGAAGTCTTTACGCCAGGCCGTTTTTCCAGGAAGGAGATAAGCAAAAACACCTCAAAATAGAGGGCCACAAACAAACACACATAGACGCCGAGCGCCCCGATATCCATAAGCCCAATTGTACCGTATAATCGTGTATATGGAAAGTGAAGACACACAGGCTGGGGCTGGTCAAGTTTTGTCTCGTTCGGGGCATATCCACCCCATCTCAAGCCTTATCCGAGAGGCTAACCAGATATTTTCCCGTATGGGGTTTACTTTAGCGGACGGCCCACTCTTGGAGTCGGAGTGGTACAACTTCGACGCGCTTAATGTCCCCAAAGACCACCCGGCACGCGACATGCAAGACACTTTTTTCATCAAGGATGAACCGGGGCTTGTACTTCGAACCCAAACCTCGCCGGTCCAAGTGCGCTACATGGAGGCACAAATGAAAAAGAATGTTGCGCCGCCCTATCGCATCATTGTGCCCGGAAAAGTCTTCCGAAACGAAGCGACCGACATGACGCATGAAGCAGAGTTCTTTCAGCTCGAAGGCTTGGCGGTCGGCGAGGATGTCACCATGGCGCACCTCAAAGGAACGCTCGACAAGTTCTATAGCGAGTTATTCAAAGGAGCCGAAGTTGAAGTGCGATTTCGTCCAAGCTTCTTTCCGTTCGTCGAGCCGGGTGTCGAAGTGGACGCACGCATTAACGGCGCAGATGTGCCGGAGAAGCTTCGTGGCCGTTGGATAGAAATGATGGGCGCTGGTATGGTGCACCCGAACGTCCTGCGTAACGCTGGTGTTGACCCAGTAAAGTATCAGGGCTTTGCGTTTGGCATGGGGCTTGACCGCTTGGCGCTCCTTCGCTGGGGCATAGATGATGTGCGTCATATGCACTCGGCCGACCTTCGCTTCGTTAATCAATTTTAAGTATGCTCATTTCCCGAAACTGGCTACAGACTTTTTTTAGTGATGAACTTCCTACTGCTGAGGAGTTGGAGCATGCACTCATGTTCCATGCGTTTGAAATAGATGGCATAGAGCAGAAAGGAAATGATTCTATTTTAGATGTAAAAGTGACGCCCAACCGCGGTCACGACTGTTTGAGTCACGCTGGTATCGCCAAAGAAATTTCGGCGATACTCAAACTTCCACTAAAATCCAATCCGT
>JAYUDS010000050.1:0-26263 GCA_043739595.1 Candidatus Adlerbacteria bacterium
AATTCAGCATATGCCAGCTCAAAACGCTGTGTGGTATGTTTAGATTCGGGCGTATCACCGTTATATGTTGGAAGTACACTGGTGTTTCCTGCGTATTGAACGGACCATGTTTTTGTAAATGGGATGGTCGAAAAAAGAGCAATACCTTGAATGTGCGGCACGCCATCGTCTGCTCGAGTATTCATTGGGACAAAATGCCCGTATAAGCCAAGGCCCTCCGTAAATCGTTTGACTGAATGGTCAGCGATTTCTTGTACACACACTACGTCCGGCTCTTGTTCGAGCAGGAAGGGGAGAATTTGTTCAAGATGTTTGTCACGCTCTATATTAAGTTGGATGAGTTTGATTGATGCCATAAGGATCTATAATAAACAGCATTGAATAGGACTGCAATATAGAAATGTAAGTTAAAAAAACCGCTTCACAGTTGGTTGTGAAGCGGGTAGAGCTATCTTGGAGGCTGGTACACCATAGCTTGTATGGATTCTATTTCAGGTTGTACGCTTGCTGCACAAAACCAGATGGCCACGACCATCATGATTCCGGCTACAAACCATTTTTCCATGCTATTCTCCAACAATAAGCCAGTATATATTAAACCAAAAACATTGTAGCTTGTCAAGCTCTGGCTGTAGTATACTATCACCTTTATTAATTCTTCATGTTTATCAGGTTTAATTAATAACCATATGAAAATTGCACAGTTGGCTCCTATAGCGGAGCGAGTGCCTCCAAAAAAATACGGAGGTACCGAGCGCGTTGTTTCTGCACTTACTGAAGAGCTGGTAAAGCGGGGTCATGAAGTAACGCTTTTTGCCAGTGGCGACTCAATTACCAAAGCAAAACTAGAGTCTGTGTTCCCGCGTGGCTTGCGCGAAGCTCATTTAAAAGATGTGTATGGAGTTAACCATTGGACGCTCTTAAATTTGGGGTTAGCATACGAGCTTCAGGATGACTTTGATATTATCCATGACCATATTGGCCCAGTTAGTATGCCGACCGCAAACGTTGCCTCTACACCTGTTGTGGTGACTATGCATGGTGCGTTTAATGCGGACAACCGTCGTCTTTTCCAGACGCTCAAGAACCCAAATATTGTTACTATCTCCCAATCTCAAATGTACCCCGTCCCTGGGATCAACCATGCCGGCACCGTGTACAACGGTCTTGAAATGAAACATTACCCATTTAGCGAAGAGCACGATGGGTACCTTTTGTTTGTCGGCCGTATATCGATGGAAAAGGGTACGCACTTTGCCATAGAGGTCGCCCAGCAGCTCGACAAACGCCTCATAATCGCCGCTAAGCTCGAAAAGACTGACCAAGCGTACTTCCGGGAGTATGTAGAACCAAGGCTTTCAGAGCGCATCCAGTGGGTAGGTGAAGTGGATGAAGAAGAAAGAAATCGTCTTATGAGCCGCGCACTTTGTCTCCTCCACCCCGTTACATGGCGAGAGCCATTTGGTCTCGTGATAATTGAAGCGATGGCGTGCGGTGCCCCTGTTGTTGGGTTTAACCGCGGCTCTATTCCTGAACTTATCAAGACGGGTGAGACAGGCTTTGTTGTTGAAGACTTAGAAGGCATGATTGACGCCGTTATCAACATTGAGACAATTGAACGCTCCCGGTGCCGTGCGCATGTGCTCGAGACATTTAACGTCGAGAAGATGGCTGACGGGTATGAGGCTGTGTATAAGAAAATCCTTACTCCAGACGCTGAGTAGACATATTTGATCTCTCTCGTATGTGAAGGCACAGGGTATATTCAAAAAGTAGGGGGTATACTCGGTAGATGAGCGAGAGTGAACTTTGGGATTTAGGATTGCATAGTATAGAAGCGCTTGAAGATGAGCGTGGTATTTTGGCGTCTGGACGAGATGAAGTGTATGGCTGTGTGTTTGGCCGCGACTCAATTATCACCAGTCTCAAGCTATTGCGCGTCTACGAAAAAACTAAAAACCCATATTTTTTGACAGTAGTGCGCAAAGTGCTGCATTCCTTGGCCGAGCTCCAAGGACGCGAACATAACTTAGAAAGCGGGGAAGAACCAGGTAAGTGTATACACGAATTTCGCCCCGACAACCACGAGCACTTAACTGACCCTGCATTTCCTCGTTCCGAACATGATAAAGCGTGGTATCTCTATGACGACAATGTTATGCGCAATTACGACACTGTGGATGCAACTCCGCTGTACTTGATGTTGTTTTATGAATATTACCGGGTAACAAAAGACGAATTGTTTGTCGCAGAGTATTTGGAAGAAATAATTGCTGCTCTCCATTGGCTGCTTACCTATGGGGACACCAACGGAGACGGTTTTATCGACTACCGATTCCATGAAGACCGAACGATGGGGGGCCTTAAAACTCAAAGTTGGATGGACAGCACTGAATCGGTTTTTTTTGAAAATTCAGATGAGCAGCCAAGTTACCCAATCGCCCCTGTCGAAGTCCAAGCGTATGCGTTTGTTGCGATGCGCGCGTGGAGCGATGCGTTGGCTGGAAAGGACGCATCGCTAGCCGAACAGCTTAGCACCCGAGCAGAAAAGTTAAAAATAAAGTTTAACGAAAGGTTCGTTATAACTCGTGCAAGGAGTACCTCGCTGGCCTCAGCTATTGATGGCAAGGGAAGGCTGCTCACGAGTCCACGCTCGAGTATGGGCCATTGTTTTTGGGCTGTATATAGGACGCACGACAGAGTAGAAAGCATACTCGACGACGTACATATGCCGGGCGTTGCAAAGCGTCTTCTTTCCTCTGACCTTTTTGTGCCACAAGCGGGCGTGCGCACACTTTCGAGCCGATCAAAAGCATATGACCCAGTGAGTTACCACAATGGCTCTATTTGGCCTCATGATACGGCTATGCTCGCGGAAGGGTTCGAGAACGTAGGATATGTCAAAGAAGCACATGAGGTGCGCCAGGCGCTCCTGCGGGCTTATGAACATTTTCAAACACCAATTGAACTTTTTGGTTACAGTCGTGGTAAGTTCCGCGAATATGAGACGTCTTCTGGAGGTAAGGCATGTCGTGTGCAGGCGTGGAGCGCAGCATCCTTGTTGTCTACGCTTCGCGGGCACGATATATCGGTGTAAACTAAAAATATGAGGTTTTCTCGCACTTCTACTTACTTGCTGTTGTTTGTATTGCTCGTAACGAGTGTCCCATCTCTTTCCTATGCCGCTACTCGAACGTTATCGGTAGGACTGAAAGGAAGTGATGTCAGAGTGCTTCAAAACCAGCTTATTGCAAAAGGATACTTGGTAACTGGCAAAGCAACTGGGACCTTTGGAGCACAAACGCAGTCTGCGGTCAAAAAATTTCAATGCGATAAAAAGGTGGTGTGCTCTGGAACGAGCTACGGTGTCGTAGGACCAAAAACACAAGCTGCGCTTTCGGGCGCGGTTTCTACCACTGCCCCTTCTGCCGTCACAATTAGGACTCCAGCTTCTGCGCCAACTTCGAGTAATGCTGCATTTGAAGTTGGGGGGTGGATACCGTACTGGCGCACTGCGACTGGGACAAAAGACGTGTTACCCCATTTAGGGAATATGACTGAAATAAGTCCTTTTGGGTACACCATGAAAACCGATGGGACCCTTTTTGATGCCGCAAAACTGAGTGAAGAGCCCTGGACAAGTTTTATAGCCGAGGCAAAAAAGAATAAAGTGCGCGTGGTACCAACCGTCATGTGGGGAAACGGAGATACTATCCACGCCATACTAAGTGATGATGACGCGCGCGTTGCACTTGAAGATGAAATAGCGGCAACGGTGAATGCTCAAAACTTTGACGGCATTGATATAGACTTTGAAAGCAAGTTAGCAGAGACAAGCACGTATTTTGCGCAATTTCTTAAAGGTCTCTCGCAGCGTTTAGGCAAAAAATGGCTTTATTGTTCTATTGAAGCTCGCACACCGCTTGATAGTCGCTATGACTCGACACCTCCACCGGATGCAACGATGTATGCCAATGACTATACGGCCATTGGTAGATACTGTGACCGCGTGGAAATTATGGCGTACGATCAGGGTGCAATTGATCTCAAATTAAATCACTCACGCGCTGCGCCATATATACCAGTTTCTGACCCAGCTTGGGTTGAAAAGGTGCTCCGGGTTGCTGCAGATTCTATTCCAAAAAATAAATTGATTCTCGGAATTGCGACATATGGATATGAATATTCTGTCACGCCTCTATCAGAATATGGCTATCGGTACGATAGAGAATGGGCCTTTAATCCTCGCTATGCGGTGGAACTCGCCACCAGCCAAGGCATAACCCCAATTCGCAATAGTGCAGGAGAGCTTAGCTTTATCTACAAGCCAACTGAAGCTACTGCCGCTATTGGGAGTACGACTCCTGCTTCTACTACCCCGAACACTACATTTACCAATACTCCGGGTATTCCATCAACTATTTACTCGCAAGCAACCATTGCATCTCAGTTCCCTCCGCCGTTTAACATTGTTTGGTGGAGCGACTCAGAAGCCATACAAGACAAAGTCAACCTAGCACAAGCTCTTGGAATTCGAGGTGTATCGATATTTAAATTTGATGGGGGAGAAGACCAAAACCTTTGGAACGTACTGCCAAAACGCACTCACTAGTCCCGCTTAAGCTAAACTTCATGCAACTTGTAGTGCTATGTATGAGCCACTCATGCAATGGCCAGAGCGGCGCATTATTATTTCAACAAAAACTATATGTTGTGGACAATTGCAGTCATCCTCGCAGTCTTGTGGCTTTTAGGGCTTGTTACTTCCTACACCTTGGGTGGCTTTATCCACGTCCTCTTGGTTGTAGCTATAGTTGTCGTACTCATCCGTCTTATTAATGGACAAAAGGTAGTTTAATAGACCACCTACAATGTATCCTGGTCGTGATTCAAAGAAAAAACACTGCCTGAACTTCGAAGGTAGTTCTGAGAAACCATTTGCTAGAATGACATAATGCAAAAAAGTAATATACCGGGTACCGATATAAAGGTAACTGCCTTGTGCTTGGGTACGATGAATTGGGGACAACAAAATACTGAAGCAGATGCTCATGCGCAGCTCGACTGCGCCATAGATGCAGGAATAAACTTCATTGATACGGCGGAGATATATCCTATTCCACCGGACAAAACAAAACAGGGTACCACCGAGACTTACTTGGGTTCATGGTTCAAAAAAAGCGGCAAGCGAGACTCTCTTGTAATAGCGAGCAAAGTTTCGAGTTCACATCAAAAAGGCTCAATGGGTACCAGAGAGGCAAGCGGGCTAACGCGAGAAAATATTCGGGCTGCGATAGAAGGATCGCTTACGCGACTGGGTATCAACCACCTCGACTTGTACCAGGTACATTCTCCTGACCGACAAGGTAATTTTTGGGGCCCTCGCGGAGTTATGTCAGTAGACACCAGTACTGACGGAGCCTCTATTGAGGAAACTCTTTCAACCCTCACCGAATTAGTAAAAGAAGGGAAGGTTCGCGCTATAGGCGTCTCTAACGAGACGCCTTGGGGCGTGTCAGAGTATCTACGCCTTTCTCGAGAAAAAGGGCTAACCCGTATTTCCACTATTCAAAACCAGTATTCGCTCATTAACCGAACGTTTGAAATAGGGCTATCTGAAATTTCTTTGCGGGAAAACATCGGCCTTTTAGCATATTCCTCGCTCTCGATGGGAGTACTAACCGGCAAATACCTCGGTGGTCAAAAACCAGCAGGTGCAAGGTTTACTATTTTTGAGCGTAATGTAGACCGCTATAATCCCGACCGCGCGCAGGAGGCTATTGCATGCTACATAGACATAGCAAAAAAATATAGCCTTGCTCCTGCGGCGATGGCGTTAGCCTATGTTACACAGCGGTCTTTTACGACCAGTGTGATTTTGGGGGCGACAAGTGTAGAACAGCTTACGGAGGACTTAGGTGCAGGAAACCTTGTGCTCTCTGCTGAGGTTTTAGAAGATATTGAAAACGTATATCGACAGTACCCTGACCCAACGGCATAAGGAGTCGATACGATATCAAAAAAATTGTAATCTTAGTCGTCACTAGGATATATCGTAGTGCTGGTATGAGTTTTGTCCTCGCACTTGTACGTGCGGTGCATGTATTCTCAAGACTATTCAAAAAACTTTTTGCGGATCTTGAGGACGAGGTTGTGGTACTCGAGGCCATTTTCATGGCGCGGGTACGGTAAATGAATGGGGAAGATATCTTCCACAATTCCTGACTTCATAAGTATGACCCTGTCGGCGAGGGACACTGCTTCTTCAATAAGGTGGGAGACCATCAGTACGGTAAGGTTGGTTTCTTTCCAAATTTTAAGGATGTCCTTGTGAAGCTCGTCAGTTGTTTTAGGGTCAAGAGCAGAAAATGGTTCGTCCAACAGAAGTACTCGAGGTTCCACGGCAAGCGCTCGCGCTAAGCCTACACGCTGTCGCTGGCCGCCAGAAAGTTCTCGTGGGTATTTATTTGTCATATCTCCGAGGCCAACCATTTCAAGATATTTCCTCGCAAGTCGGCCAATTTCTTTTTTTGACGTATGTCTAACTAGGAGTACCAAAACAACGTTTTCATACGCAGTGAGCCACGGCATAAGTGCGCCACTTTGGAACACCATACTGAGCTCGCTTGGAGTCGTAATGTTGCCGCTGTCCGGTGAGTCGAGACTCGCTACCATTTTGAGTAGAGTCGACTTGCCACAACCGGACGGCCCCACGAGGCAGACGAATTCGTCTTTGATAATGTCTAACGAGACGTCACGCATAGCAAGTATGTGTCCCGCCTCATACGACTTTGTAACGCCTTTCAACGAAATTATTGCGTCTTTATTCGAATTTATATTTTTCTGCATATCGGAGAAGGCGTTGCCATACGAACAAGTTAAGGATTGCAATGGAAATAATCATGACAACAATAGCGAGTAAAAATGTTTGCTGCTGGCCCATTGCTGAAGAGTTAACAAGGATGCTGCCAATACCGAAGAGGTCTGACGATTCAGTGCTGCCGGGAAGGTAGGTGTGGAGCACTTCGGCCACAATAACGATGTTCCAACCAGCCGCCCAAGCTAAAAGCGAGCCGGTTATAAGGTAGGGAATTGATGCCGGCAAAAGGATTTTTTCAACATATGCAGTGCCTTTTAAACCAAAAATTTTGCCCGCGTATTTTATTTCTTGTGGTATGGCATGGAGGCCTCCAACCAAGCTAAAGACAATGCTCCACAACATAGTGATAAATAATACGAAGATAGCTGCACTGTTGTAGAGTCCCCAATGCACGAAGAAGATGATAATAACTGGGAAAAATGCAAGAACAGGAAGCGACTGCATGATGTCAAAAAATGGGAGCAGTATGCGCTCGGCTAATTTGTTGTGGGTGACAGTGAGCCCAAGGGGGATAGCCACCGCTAGCGCCAAACAATAGGCGACCCATAAGCGGCCGAACGTGGCCATAAGGGCATAAAAAATATTCGAGACAGTCACAGCGCGTTCTGGTTCAGCAAGAGCAAAACCCTGTATGAGTATCACAGTCAGCAGCAAAGTCAGAACAGGTATGAGCACGTGGCCGTAGAGCCGTTGCGGCCAAGACTGCGCATAACTAATGTGCATGTGGCGCTGATGTCCGCCAATGTGCTTTGTAGACATACTAAAAGTATAGCAAGGATTTTATCGCAACATAAAATTGATGTTACAATTTTGGTACATGTCACTCGGGGAAGAAATTAAGAAAATTATAAAAGGCGAGGTAGACGAGAGTCCTGCAGTGCTTGAAAAGTTTTCTCGGGATGCCAGCCTCTTTAAGGTGGTGCCTGCAGTTGTGGTGTCGCCAGTTGACGCAGAAGACGTTGCATCGGTAGTTCAGTTTGTAAACCTTAAAAAAGAACAGCCTGGAGCGCATATTTCTATCACGGCGCGCGCCGCAGGCACCGACATGTCCGGTGGGCCGCTCAACGACTCGATAATCCTTGATATGACCCGGCACTTTAACCGGCTTATAGAGCTGCGTGAGGAGTCAGCGGTGGTGCAGCCGGGTATGTACTTTCGCGATTTCGATCGTGAGACAAAAACAAAAGACTTGGAACTTCCGAGCTACACTGCTTCTCGCGAGCTCAACACGGTGGGCGGCATGGTCGCCAATAATTCGGGTGGCGAAAAAAATCTTAAATATGGTAAAACCGCTCGTTATGTCGAAGAGTTAGGGGTAGTACTTGCTGATGGTCAAACACACTTGTTGAAGAACATGAAAGGAAACGAGCTGGAGCTCAAACTTACTGAAGTTGGTTTCGAAGGCGATGTCTACCGAAAAATGGCTTCGCTTGTCAAAAACCATAAAGATATAATTGAAAAAGCAAAACCAAAAGTTGAAAAAAATTCCTCAGGCTACGCGTTGTGGGACATTGGCGACGGGGAAAAGTCTCTTAACTTGGCACGGCTTATGGTGGGAGCGCAAGGAACGCTCGGCATCATCACTGAAGTAACTGTCGGGCTGGTCCACCCAAAGCCATTTTCTTCTATGACAATTATGTTTTTGGACAACTTAGCAGAGTTGGGGCCCGTTGTGCCGCAAGTGCTCCTCAGTAAGCCAGATAGCTTTGAGTCCTATGACGACAACACCTTTAAACTAGGGGTAAAATATTTTCCAGAATTTGCAACAAAAATGAAGGCTGGAATATTTTCGCTCGGCATTTCGTTTTTGCCGGAAATATGGATGATGCTGACCGGAGGCGTCCCGAAACTAGTATTACTCGCCGAGTTTCGCGCAGGAACGCAAAAAGAAGCACTAGACAAAGCCGAAGCTTTGGCAGAAGAGATCCGCCAAACACAGCCGCACGTAGGTGTGCGCGTGGCAAAAAACGAAATGGCAGCAAAAAAATATTGGGTCATACGTCGCGAAAGCTTTAATTTACTTCGCCAAAAAGTACGCGGCAAAAGAACGGCGCCTTTCATAGACGACTTTGTTGTGCCGCCAAACACCTTGCCGGAGTTTTTACCTAAACTGCAAGCGATTCTTTCAACGTATGACCTGCAATATACCATTGCGGGTCACGTGGGGGACGGCAATTTTCACATTATCCCACTCATAGACCCAAAAAAGGAGGGGATAGCAAGAATAATTGACGAACTGTCGCACAAAGTATACGACCTCGTTGTGTCGTATCATGGGTCAATAACCGGCGAGCATAACGACGGGTTTATCCGTACGCCATATGTTGAAAAAATGTTTGGTCGCGACATGTATGGGCTATTTATGGAAGTAAAAAAAATTTTTGATCCGCATAATATTTTTAACCCTGGTAAAAAAGTTGGTTCAACATTTTCCGATGCCCTCTCGCACCTCGACTTGCCCCCGCCTGTCCCAAAGCCCCTCAAGGCTACGATAAAAAATTTAAAAATTACGACAAAAAGAAAGCGGTAGTGAAGGCGCCGAACCAGCAGGCCGTCGAGATACAGCCACTCATATACAGATGAATTTTTTTGGACGGGGTAAGTAATGCAAAGGGAGTCGTTGTTGCCGTATGCATCAGACGCTCAATAAAAAAAGAGTTTATAAGGAGTACCAAAACAAAAGTCATTTTTACATAAAATGCTGTGTCACTAAGGAAGTATGAGCGGTCTAACCAAAAAAGTACCGAACCACTGCCAATCATGAGTCCAAGCCCTACGCCGACTGCCCAATGAAGGCGATGAAGCGTCTGGCGCCCCAGGACAGACACTTTGCCACGTATCCATTGAAAGCCGAAGTGGTCTGCAGCTGCAATAGCACACACAGATAAGGTAAGCGATGTGAGGTGCGTATACAATGCAATATTTTGAAGAGTCATAGGCTATTTAGTGAGATTAGCAATATAAAAACCTGCTAATTCTGATGCTGGTCGGCGCTTGCTTCCGTGCTGGTCGTTAAATGCAGCAGAGCCGTCTTTGCCGCAAATTCCAAGAATTTTATCAGGACCGCCGGGGTGTTGGTTAATCCATTTTGTTAGGTCATACACCTTACCATTGATAGCTGCCCAGCAACTTACCGCGTTTGCGTGCGTAGCCACATCAGCTTGTGTATAGGTTTTAGCAGAAACGACCGGAGTCGAAGAAGTTGCCGTGGTCGAGGCGGTAGTAACTGAAATAGGAGGGTTCGCCGCTGTGACGGTCGAAGAGGAGTTCGACTGGACAAGCAAGAACGATCCCAGACTGATGATAGCGAGCGCGATAACGGCACCGAGGATGATCTTGTTCATGTGAATTTCCAATAGCACATTGCAAAATATATGCTGCTTTTACTTGTAATTATGAGTCTTATTGAGATCGCAGTCCTCCTGAAGCAGGACCGAGTATTCCGGCTGGTCGGATTTGAATATTTTGTGCAGTGACTGACCCATCGCCGTTTGACGACCCATTTACTACAATACTTACACCTACAAAAAGATCTTGCAGAGTTCCTGTAGTGGCTTTCATCACCTGAGTAGAACTGCCGAACAATACTATTTTAGTACTACCGTCTTGCATTTTGACTGTCACACTGGTTGCATCCTTAGACAGCACTTCACCGGCGGTAAAGCCGCCCATACCTGTGCGATTACCACGTGCGCCGAATTGCCCGCGCTGGCTACTCACAGGGATCTGGTTTTTTGCATAACTCATGCCGCTGTAAAACGACACCCCTCCAACTATAATAATCGCCACTGCGGCTATAACAAAAGTTTTATACATATGTTCCACTTGATGTATCTAATATACGGCTTTAAGAGCGGGTTTGGTGCACTATTTTTGACTCAGTTTAACTTTTTCGTTTGTCATGCAGCAGGAGATTAACGGCATTTTCCATTGAGCCAGCTTTTGTAATTTCGCCGCCGTTCACAAAGAAAATTTCGTCGGCATTTTGTATCGTGTTGAGCCGGTGAGCGATAATAACCTTAGTGGTTTCTGCAGATAATTTTTCTAGAATTTCTTCTAACAATTGTTCGGTCACTGTGTCTATGTTTGCAGTTGCTTCGTCAAGAATAAGGAGCTCCGGCTTGCGCAGTGCTGCGCGCATAAACGCGATAAGCTGCTTTTGCCCAAGACTGATACTGTCTCCGCCTGTGGTCACCGCAGTGTCGAGACCTTTTTCAAACCGTTGCAAAAGTCCATGTAAATTGGCATTTGTGAGTATGTCGAGCATCTCGGTGCTCGATTTGTCTGAATATTGTTCATTACCATACACGATATTGTCGTGTATGGTACCGGAGAAAAGAAATGGCTCTTGAAGAATGAAACCAATTTTCTGCACGCGTACCTTGGGGTCATACGTTCGGATGTCTGCACCGCTCAGCAAGATGATTCCGCCAGTTGGGTCATACAAACGTGCCATAAGAGATGCTGTCGTCGTTTTGCCGCCGCCTGTCGGGCCTACTAAGGCGTATGTTTTACCTTTCTCAAGCGAGAAATTTATATTCCGCAACACTTCTTTTCCACCAGGGTAGCCAAAAGAAACGTTTTCAAACTGGAGCAATGGTGCACCGCGCAGAGCCTGGGGAGCGGGCAGCACGGGCATGTTTGACTGGAGTGCCAGAACTTCTGAGATGCGGTCAAATGCGGCAAGCGCCTGCTGAAGCGACGACCACATCGACGCCAACTGACGAAGTGGGTTGTAAAAGTTGTTAACGTAGAGAAAGAATCCGATAAGCAAGCCTATCGAAAGACTGCCGGTTTGTATAAAGTAGATACCGAGCGTAAGTACGATAAGCTGCGCGATACTTGATGCGAGCGTATATATTGGAGTAAAGACGTTGTTTGCTATCCCGGCGTTAATAGAAGCGCGGTAATTTTGCTGGTTAGCGTCATTAAATTTTTCGCGGAAGTAGTCGAGGCGATCGAATGCGACAATGACTTTAAAGTTAGCTAGACTTTCCTGTACCTCAGCACTAAGGCTTCCTAATGACTGCAAACTTTCTGTGTTTTTACGTTTTACCCAGCCAGAAATAAGCTGTGTTATGAACAGCACAATAAGTGCAGGAAGAAGTGCGGCGCCTCCGAGTTTGAAGTTGAGACTCAGTAAAAATACAGCAGCGCCTACAATGAGGAAGAAACTCCCCAAAAACTGCATTAATGCTTGCGCAAAAAATTGGTTGAGTTTGTCAGTGTCGTTGTTAATACGCGAAATAAGGTCGCCAGCTTTATTTTGGTTAAAGAATGCAACAGGAAGAGACTGGAGCTTGGTAAACAGGGCGTTACGGAGGTTAAAAAGTATACGCCGCGCTACACCACCCATTGTTTTTGTCTGCATATAGGTTGCCACTAATCCGACCGTAAACACTACAAATAAGTAGCCCGAGTATACAAGCACGCCGTGGAAGTTCTTTCCAACAATGTATTGGTCGACCGCATGCCCGATGAGGATTGGGGCTATGAGCGCCGAACCTGAGTTCACTAAAATGGCAAAACACACCACAACAAGGTTGTGGCTTTCCCCCTGCATTAAAGGAGCAAGCCGGTGTAATGCACCCAGTAGCGATACTTTTGCTTCCTTGTCCGTAGTGTTAAGTCGGTAATTCATAATTGTTGATGCTCTTTTGAGAGTTAAAAATCTGTACATACTCGGGGCTTGTGCGCATAAGTTCTTCGTGCGTGCCTCTCGCCAATATTTCACCCTCCATCAAAAGTATAATTTGGTCGTAGTGTTCAACTGGTGCAATTTTTTGGGTAACAGAAATAAGCGTAATCCCCGGATAATTTTTTTCAACATTTGCTAAAATTTTTCGTTCCGTGTTTTGGTCTACGCGAGCAGTAAAATCATCGAGCAATAATACTTTGGGGTTCTGTGCCAGGGCGCGCGCAAGCATGATGCGTTGTTTCTGGCCACCTGATAAACTCGTGCCACGCTCTGACACTACCGTATCGAGCTTGTCGGGCAGCGAACCTATAAATTCGTGAAGTTCAGCTGTCGAGACAGCCTTCTCAAGGTCTTCGTCCTTTGTGGTGTTGCTGAAGGCAATATTTTCTCGCACGGATAAGTTAAAAAGAATGCTGTCTTGGAAGACGAACCCTATCTGCCGGTGGAGGCTTTTTCGGTCGTAGTCATTGATATTGCGGCCATCGTACGTCACTTCGCCGCTTGTGGGTGTAAGGAGACCTATAAGTGCATACAAAAGCTGCGTCTTGCCAGCGGCAGTAGGTCCGATTATTGCAGTCTTTGTACCGGCGGTAATTTTGAATGACACAGACTTAAGCACGTCTTTGTCGCCGTAATGAACGGTAATATTTTGTGCCGATACATCGCCGAGAATACTTTCTTTGTACGTACCAGATGCAGAGACTTCTTTTGTGTCGAGGACTTCGCGGACTCGGCCATATGACGCAGTGGCCTGGGCTATTACGTTGCTCATAAAGCCGATGATAAGAATAGGGAAGATAAGGATGGCAAGATAGCTGTTGAAAGCAGTGAAGTCTCCGAGCGACATAGACGTGTGTATGACAAAATAGCCACCCAGAAGAAGAATGGTAAGCGTCGCCATGTTGGTGGCAAAGGTAATAACCGGGATAAGCATCGCAAACAGTCGCAAAATGCTCATGCCAATTTCTTTTGCCTGCGTACTCGCTGCCAAAAACTTATCAAATTCAAATGATTGCGAGTTAAGGAGGCGAATCAGCGCCGAACCTAAGATACTTTCGTTTATAACTTTATTTAACCAGTCGATGGCTTCCTGAGACCTCTTGAATAGTTTGCGGACGCGCGTCAGCACTAAAAAAAAGGTGACGGCAATAAAAGGAATAACCGTGAGCACCGCAAGTGCGAGTCGCCAGTTGATAAGCAGCAGCAAAACGCTTGCACCGATAATAATAAAAAATGACGAAATAATTGAGGCTATGGCCTGGGATACAAATGTTTTGACCGCATCGATGTCGGACGTAAGGTTAGTTAAAAGCTTTGCGGGGGTCACCTGTTCAATATAGGAATATTGTCTAGTTGAAATTTTGTCTGAGAGTTTGCGGCGCAAGTCTCGCGCGACACGCTCAGACGCATATGTCTGCACGATACTTTGCAGATAGTTGAGTACAAAAATTCCAATACTGAGTGCTAAAAATTGAAACAGAATGGTCGAAAGGATATAGTGGCTGCTTGCAAAGGAATCGATGCCTGCAGAGATAATTTTTGGCAGCGCCAAGTTCAGTGCGCTGCCAAGCACCGTGAGCACGACTAAAGTCGCAATAAGGAGCCGGTATGGCTTCAAAAGACTAAAAAGGCTAGCCTCCGGTATGGCTGGTTTTTCTTTTGTATCTGGCATATGCGCAATGTTACTCGTACCTCAGCGCTTCTATCGGATTAAGTGATGCGGCTCGGCGGGCAGGATAATAGCCAAAAGTGATACCGATTAAGGCCGAAACGCCGAACGCAAGCAAAATAGCCCCAGGGGAAACGCTAGTTTTTACGAGTCCCGAATAGTTTACCCCAAAAGAGATAACTCCGCCAAGGAGTATGCCTATGACGCCGCCAACTACAGTCAGGACAATAGCCTCTACTAAAAATTGCCGGCTTATGTCGCTTTTGCGCGCGCCTATGGCTTTTCTCAGACCAATTTCTCGTGTGCGTTCCGTTACCGTGGTGAGCATCATATTCATGATACCGATACCACCAACAAGAAGGGATATGCCTGCAATTGCACCAAGTAAGTAGGTGAGCGTGGCAGTAATGCTCGATGCACTAGCCAAAATATCTGCCTGATTAAGCACACTGAAGTCTGCTTCGGCTGGGCTTGAAAGATGGTGCCGATTTAAAAGTAAGTCGGTGATGTCAGACTGCGCTTGAGTCATACTGCTGGCATCGGTGGCTTGCACATCTATAGTGGTGAGGTAATCATTGCCGGAAAGGAAACGTTGTGCGGTGAGGGTCGGGATGTAGATGGTGTCATCTGCGTTTGAAAAACCGCTACCGCCTTTGGACACTGTTACGCCGATCACTTTGAACTCCATTCCTTTGACGCGCACTGTTTGACCAATTGCTTCTGCTCCCACTCCAAAAAGATCGTCACGAGCGGTGGGGCCGAGTACAGCTACTTTAGCTAATGATAAACTTTGCTCATCTGAGACGAATGAGCCTTGGTCGACTTGCACGCTTCGAATGTCAGCATAACTTGCCGAGACGCCGTTAACAGTTGTGTTGGTGTTGGTGCCAGCCGCTGTTACTTGGTATCTTCCCGAAACTTCTGTCGCGACTGCTTTAATGTTTTGTATTGCAGGGATTGCCTTCGCATCTTCATGCGTCAGCGTTTTTGCGCCTCCGCGGCCTCCGGAAAGTCCGAACCCGCCGGGCGTTCTCTGAGCACCAGGAGTGATAATGAGTAAGTTAGAGCCAAGTGACTGGATGCTCGACTGAATAGACGCAGTTGCGCCTTGGCCGATCGAGACAAGCGCAATGACCGACGAAATTCCGATAACAATGCCGAGCACCGTCAACCCTGAGCGAGTTTTGTTCGCAGAAAGCGCCACATAGGTTTCTTGGAATGTGTCTTTTAGGGTCATGAGTGTTTAACTGTACGCTGATCGTGTTTTTTGTCGGAAATAATAACTCCGTCGCGAATGGTAATTATTCTTTTGGCGTGTTCCGCAACATCCGCTTCATGAGTTATCAAAATAATTGTGCGACCATGTTCCGTATTTAGTTTTTGAAAAGTGCTGAGTACTATTTCACCAGTTTTTGTATCAAGATTGCCGGTCGGTTCGTCGGCTAAAATAAGTGACGGATCGTTTACGAGTGCTCGGGCTATAGCGACGCGCTGGATTTGCCCGCCAGAAAGTTCGTTACTTTTGTGCAAAAAATGCGTTTCGGTCATACCGGCCGAGACGAGCGCTTTTTGTGCTCTCTTTTTGCGTTCCGCTTCGTTCACTCCAGCATACATGAGTGGCAACATTACATTTCGAAGCACGGTCGTGCGTGGAAGAAGATTAAATGCTTGGAATACAAACCCGACTTTATCTTTACGAATATCTGCAAGTTCTTCATCATTCATTTTTGAAACGTCGCGTCCATCGAGCAGGTAGGTCCCGTCAGTCGGCGTGTCGAGGCAGCCTAATATATGCATAAGCGTCGACTTCCCCGAACCTGAGGGGCCCATAATTGCTACAAACTCGCCGTCTTCAATGGTAAAAGATACGCCCTTTAATGCTTGAAACGCAGTGTCACCTTTGCCGTATGTCTTAGTTATGTTTTTAGTTTCGATCATACGATTTTGTCGAAATCGTGTCGCGTAACCGTCCTTTAGACGCGACCTACGATTTAAGGAATCCGAATACCTCCACCTCGGTTGTTACCACTACCGGTTTGAGCGGTTGTTTGAGCTGTAGAGCCGCTTAGGATACTTCGAGTGACCACTTGTTCTCCAGCCGTTACCCCTGCGGTTATTTCGATGTTGGTGTCGTCGGATATACCGATTTCAACAGGCACTTGTTGTGGAGCTGCCTTGGAAAGTATGCCGGCAGAACCAGCGGCAGCTACAGTGGAAGAGGCGATAGGGGGGATAAAAACCAAAATGTATTTCTGGCCACTTTGTGTCTTTACAGCGCTTTGCGGCACAGTTAATACGTTTTGATGTACAGCGTTCTGGACACTTGCGTTTACAGTCATACCGGACTTTATCTGCTTGTTTTGCGCATCAAAGCTAATTTTAATTGCGTAGCTTACTACTCCTTGTGCCACGGTGCCCACCGGGTCGATTTCTGCCACTTCTCCGGTAAGTGTGAGGTTGGGGAGAGCGTCGAAGGTAAGTATTGCTCTTTGACCAATTTTTAACTTAGCAGCATCTACTTCGTTAAGCGAAAGGTCGGCAAGCAGCTGGGGTGTAATAAGAGTAGCCACCGCAGTACCGCTGCCTGCTTGGTCATACTTATGTACGGCAACTGCTGAAATAGTGCCTGCAAAGGGCGCGCGAATGTAGTAGTTGCTTAGTGTCTGGTTAGCGTCAGCAAGCGCGTTCTGACGTTGCACTACCGTCAACTGCGCACTCGCCAAGTCGAGCGAATTTGTTCCTGAGTTTGTTTGGTCAAGCGATTGCTGCTTTTCCACAATACTGTTTTTGTCTGTCGCTAAGTTGTTGCGGTCACCAAGCAGGCTCGTGAGATGTGTTTGAAGCTTCGTCTGGTACGAATTTAAGGTTGTTATTTGGGTGTTTGCAACTGTTTTCACAGTAAATCCATTTTGTGTCAGTTGGTCACTATAAAATTGTACAAGGTCGTACGAACTCTTGGCTGCGGTCGCAACCAGGCCGGTCGTTTTGTATGTTTCATTTAATATTTTTTCAATGGCTGCCTGGTCAGGCGTAGAAGTGAGGGATTTAAAGTCTGCAAAAGTTTGGTCGTATGATTTGCGCGCTGCGGTGTAGTCATTAAACGCGGCGTCACGGTACTGCACGGCTGCAGGGTTATAGTGTTCCGCCTGAACTTTGTAGTAGTCGATATTCCACTGCGTGTTAGCGTCGGACGCGGTAGTGCCGAAGTCGATGTCTTGCAAGGATGAAATGATTGCGGGTAAGTCGAGGAATGTGGACGTAATATCGCCGAATCCACTTTGGTACTGGGTCAGTAGTGCTTGTTGCGACTGCGAAATGGCATTCTGCTGCTGTGTCAGAGTAAGAGTCGTAGGCGGCTGTTGCAGTTTTTGCAGCGACAGCTTCGCACTGTCCAAATTTGCCTGGGCATCTCGCACTGCTTTCAGAGCGTCAGATGGGTCTATTTCAGCTATAAGCGCGCCAGAGGCCACATGGTCGCCTGCTTGTGCTCCAATGTACATAATTTGGCCAGATACTTTTGGTTTCAAGTCTAACTGTTGACTAGATGCCACTTGCCCTGACGCAGACACCGACGACACAACAGTGTTTTCGCTGACCACTCCGAACATGTACCGAGTTGACTTGGCGGTCGAGGTCGCTTGTCCCCAAACCCACCAGCCGGCGCCGGCCAGTGTAATAGCAACAAGCACGGTCCCAAATGGGTAACGGACAATAAGTGAACGTATTGAGGTAAAGAGTTGTGCAAACATGAGTAAGCTAGACTAACGGTTTAAAATTCGGATAAGTTTTGCATCAAGGTTGTCGGGTATTTTTTCGTCCGGACTTCCAACAACAATGATGTTGTCGCCTACTTTCAGATTGTTTATGGATGACTCTTCGGTAGCACTACGAACAGGAGTACTTGAACTAACCCGCACCGATGTATCGCGGCCGTCCCGAGTTTGAAGGGTAAGTACCGGGAGCTCGATGCGGGTTATCGTTCCGACAGCCCCGTGGCCTTCTGGCATAAAACCATGAGGCAAAAAACCTTCACTTCGCTGAGGAGGGAATGGATAGCCCGCATGTATATGTGAAAACGCTCGACGTTCGCCAACTGAAACGCCTGCGTGGAAAATAAGAAGAGCCACTATCACTCCTCCCGCCACAAATGCAACCGTTTTGCGTTTTGTGTAATATAAATCTTTTATTTTTGTGCGCCAATTCATGCGAGTGTGTGCCGAAGCGGTGTGAACGCAACACGTCCATTTTTAATTGCGCTTCGGGTAAACCACAAAAGTGCGCCTATTGCGACTAGTAAAAACAAAAGTGCAATGGATGGAAGAGACTCCAGTAGTGTCATTAAAAATTCTCGCCAAGATAGAGTGACCGTACTGTGGTCCGAGAAAAAGAGCGCAGCGTAGTCATAGAAGCCGGAGGTATAAAACTCACGGGCTGCATACTGAAATAGTGGGACAAGAAGTGCTCCGCTGAAAAAAGCGGTCAGTGTCGTGGCAGCACAGCGGAGTTGCGCAGAACGTCTCCGGGCTCTCTCGATTCGTGCAAGGATTCGGCCGCAAAACCCGTTTTGGGGCTCCACTTCTTCCAAGACCAGTGAAAGCTTAATTTGATGTTCCATGTGCTTATGTATACGTGGAGTGGTTATATTTTGGTGCCGGGTGTCTCAGGAGTAGGTAAGAGTTTTTTGAGGTTTTGGATAGCACGGTGGTGGCGGCTTTTGACGGTGTTTGTCGGTTCATTGAGCATTTCGCCGATTTCTAAAAAAGTGAGGCCATTTGTATAATGAAGCAGTAATATCTCGCGAGCTTCGGGTGAAAGTTTGTCAATTGTTTTTGCGAGCATATCGGCGTTTTCTATCCGTGCAAATACTTCGTCCGGAAGCTCATGTGGGTCAGGAACGGTTTCAGCAAGTACATTTTGTCCCTCGTCATTTTCAAATTCAGAAAAAACAATATGTTTTCTTTTGCGTAAAAAGTCTATAGCGGTGTTACGCGCGATGCGGAGCACCCACGTTTTAAATTTGCTGGCTTCAGCGCGGTACTGCTTCGCGCCCTTCCATGCCTTTAAAAAAGTTTCTTGGACAATGTCTTCGGCTTCTTCACTGTTTCCAACAAAACGCACCACAAAGGAGTACACGGTTTTTAGATGCCGCTCTACGAGCGTTGAAAACGCTTCTTCATTGCCTTCAACAAAGTCGGCGATAAGCTCCTCGTCAGTCCGGTCCATATTTACCTACTATATATAAAAAATATCGAGCAGTAACCCCAACTACTTGCATCCTTTTGCAACTTGCTTTCGTATATATAGGTATGTTTAAGAAGCAGGACATACTATTGGCAGGCGCAGGAGCCTTCCTGGTTGCGTCAGTCGGGGCAAGTACGCTCTCCATGGGCCAACCTCCTGCCAACGCACCTGCTATTCTTACTCAGCACCAAAAAATGGTTTCTAGCAGCAGCCACGCCAGCCCAATCAAAACTCCCAAATGGATTCGGCGCCCTCGACTCAGTAATTAGGTGCAAGTTGTGTTTCCTTATACACACAATACACACATTGAATCGACGAAAGTTGAGGCAATTTGTATACTAAGACGATGGAACCGTTAGCGAATAAGATTCGGCCAAAGTCGCTCGATGAGTTTGTCGGGCAGCAGCATTTAGTTGGAGCTGGAAAGCCCCTTAGAGAAGCAATCGAAGGCAAGCACCTTTTCTCTTTTTTATTGTGGGGGCCGCCGGGGAGTGGGAAGACGACGCTTGCACGCATATACGCCAATGCGCTGGAAGCAGATTTCTATGAACTTTCCGCTGTCGACTCAGGCAAGGATGACATAAAAGCAATTTTAGGCAAAAAAGACCAGATACAGTTTTCGAGTAAGCCAAAGGTTCTTTTTATAGACGAAATTCACCGCTTCAATAAAGCGCAGCAAGATTTTTTACTGCCCTTTGTTGAACGTGGAGAGCTGACCCTTATAGGCGCCACGACAGAAAACCCGTCGTTCGAGGTTATTGGCGCACTACTCTCGCGTAGTCGCGTGTTCGTGCTTCAAGAACTTACTCCCGAGGACATGGAGAAAATTTTGGCTCAAGCGAATCACAAACTTGTGGGTGAGAAATCAAGCAAAAAGATACCAAAGACAGCTACAGATTGGCTTATTGAAATGGCTCAAGGGGATGCACGGCAAGCTATTACTGTTCTAGAAAACACATTCAAACTCTATAACAAGATCACGCTCGAGACGCTCAAGGAGACTGTCCAAAGCAAGCACTTACGTTACGACAAAAAAGGCGAAGAGCACTACAACACCATAAGCGCGTTTATTAAGTCTATGCGAGCCAGCCAAGGCGACGCGGCACTCTACTATTTGGCCCGCATGGTGGATGCAGGTGAAGACCCGCTTTTTATTGCACGACGCATGGTCATTTTTGCCAGCGAAGATATTGGGCTTGCAGTGCCTACTGCGCTCGTGGTGGCAAACGAAGTGTTTAGAGCCTGCGAAATGATAGGCTACCCCGAGTGCCAAATTAACCTCGCTCACGGCGTGGCCTATTTGGCTGAGTGCAAAAAAAGCCGTAACTCACACGATGCCTACTTTCAAGCGCTTGAAGATGTTAAGAAGCTCGGTAATCTACCTATCCCCATGAACATCCGCAATGCACCGACTAAACTTATGAAAGACATCGGCTACGGCAAAAATTATACCAAGTACGACATTGAGTCGTATTTGCCTGAAAAATTAAAAGGAAAAAAGTATCTAAAGTAAAAACCCCGGCTCGCATTGAGCGAAACCGGGGCTGTAGATCAACATGGTTCTGGAAACTTTATCCGTTCGTGAGGAGCAAGTCTTTTCACTGCTGCATCGTCGGTCTTCCTCCAGCGCACAAACATTGCGTTGAGGCCGAAATTGGCTACACACATGAGGGCGCCGCCGCGCCATGTCAAACTCGACAGGCTATACATCACTAACGCTCCCACCATGACTCCCAAGACTCCGCTTACACTCACTCCTGAGTAAAAAAAGTTGAGAATGCGAACCAGTAGGGAAGCCAGTGCCCAGTGCCACTGCCGAAAGCCGGACGATATGGCAAGAGATACAAGATATGGTATTGCTAGCCCGGCAGCATAATATCCTGGGTGGTTGTACATGCTTTGTGCAAACAGGTTGGGAAAGTCGAGGACAAAATTACCAGTCAACGGCATGGCGAACTCCTGTACTTGAAAGTTTGAAAGTCGTCTAAAGTAGATTTTATCAGTATTTACAGAATTGTCAAGCTACGCTGTTTTCTTCATATAAGGCCTTATTTGTTATACTAAAGCCGTATTTTAATGGACACTTGGCCGCGCTTCAAAGGACAGTGCGCGGCATGAGCCGCGGAGGTGATCCTGAATGATCATCTGATTAATCACATTATTTTGCAAAATCACATGGAAACCGAAACTATAGTGCTCGGGGGTGGGTGTTTTTGGTGCACCGAAGCGGTATTTTTGATGCTGAAAGGAGTGGTGTCAGTAGAGCCAGGGTATGCAGGAGGCCATATAGAGAATCCAACCTATGAGCAAGTAACCACCGGTACCACGGGACACATCGAAGTGATACGGGTTGAATACAAACCTGAAGTAATTGCACTAGAAGAAATCTTACAAGTCTTTTTTGCATCGCATGACGCAACTACACCCAATCAGCAAGGCGCAGACATCGGTCCGCAATATCAAACGGCTATTTTCTATACTACCGACCGGCAAAAAGAAAAAGCAGAACACTATATAGCGGTGCTCGGCAAAAGTTACGACAAACCAATTGTGACTGAGGTTCTTCCACTGCAGAGGTTTTATATCGCCGAGGATTATCACAAGAACTATTACGCTCGAAATTCTAACGCGGGGTATTGCCAGCTCGTGATAGCGCCTAAAGTTGATAAAGTGCAAAAAAAGTTCGGAAACCTTCTAAAGGAGTGATATCGTGTAAATATGGAAAAAGTATATTTAAGCCCGTTTTACATGATAGCTGCAACACTTATTGCGCTTGGAGACGTTATGTATTTAGCGTACTACCAATACCTCAATCTCGTGCCTTCGTGCGCGATAGGCGGGTGTGAAATCGTACTTTCAAGTGTGTACTCAAAATTTTTAGGGGTACCGTTGTCCTACATTGGCTTAGTTTTTTACGGCTACATGCTCTGCTTAGCTGTGCTTTTAGTTATTGAACCAACTTCGCGCGCTCTTCGTCTGGCGGCTCTTACCTATACGGGCATTGGTTTTATGCTGTCCCTTTTCTTTATTTTTTATATTCAACTCACTTTAATACATGCGCTTTGCTTGTACTGTGCACTCTCTGCGGTTTCGACTTTGGTGCTTTTTTCACTTTCTGTGTGGCACTTCCGTGCGACACGAGGAATGTGAGTACTTATTTTCTTATCGCTTAAATAACTTAAATATTCGCCACAAGACAAACACGAAGATAGCAAAGAGAACAGGGTAGAAGATACCAATATTTGCAATAACGTATGACAGTGCCGTTGAGCCGTAGAGCGCTAAGGTTGCGAGCATAAGCCACAGAGTGTTCATAAACCCTCCGGGCGACTTTGTCGACTTAGCAATTTCTCGCTTTGACCATTCGGTTCCCTGGTCAAGGCGGGTTACTGCCTGGTGACGGGCTTCGTCAATGGATAAAAACGTTGACTCAGTATGAGCTGCGGCAGAAGGGGACATTTTGGAAAGCGTGTTTTCGAGTGGTTTTTCTATGGGTAGTGAAGAGTCAACAACGGTGGTTGTAGACTGCGAGCGCTTTGTCGGCTTTTTTGGGTCATCAACATGTACTGACGGGGGTGCTGGCTTATTTACAAAAAAAACATAGTCCTCATGTTCGACAACTTCATCGTCTGCATTAACAAGGTTGGCAATAATTCTATGCGAGCCGACAGTCTTCGGCGTCCATGAAACTGACACTGTGTTCGCGTGTCCTGTATCGAGCGATACAGTCGTTGTGCCTATGGGCCCTTCTTGGTCGGACACAACAAGCTTGCCGTTAAAATAGCTCACCGTGTCGTTAGTTACGACCGCATACACAAAGACCGTTTCGTTTTGTTCAACGGTGGCTTGCGACAAAAACAATGACTGCTTTGCAAAGCCTGCGGCAAAAGTTATGCCAGGCAAAAGAAACAATATACCCACACCAAGGAGAGTTCGCATGCATACAGTATATGTTGTTGTGCTACCATTGCCAGCATGAGGCTGTGGAAGAGGGTGCAGAATTATTTTGTCCCAACACACGAAAATGTGTACCGCCCGCATCTGTTGGGCCGCGCATCACTCGTTTTTTTTCTTGCTCTCACGCTTGCGGTTGAGGGTTTTTTAGTTTCAAACCTCGTTGCTCGGCAATCGGACGGAACCTTCTTGTCGGCCGTATTTGCGAGCGACGTTATATGGTATACAAACACTGAGCGTGCACAGGCAAAAGTGTCTGAGGTGCATGAAGATAAAAAACTTGACGCGGCTGCACAAGCAAAAGCTGACGATATGGCGGCAAAAGGGTACTTCTCACATGTTGGACCAGACGGGGCGCTTCCGTGGACATGGGTACTTCGCTCAGGATACGCATATAAGGTTGCAGGTGAAAACCTCGCGGTTCGTTTTACTGACTCGTCTGATGTGGTGCATGCTTGGATGGCTTCGCCGTCTCACCGGGCAAATGTTTTAAAGCCTGTTTATGCCGATATTGGTGTCGGAGTTGCAAACGGTATGTTTGAAGGACAGCCTGCAACGTTTGTTGTTCAATATTTTGGTACGGTAGAAAACGCCCCGCCCATTAATCTGCCTAAATCTGTAGTACAAAATGGGGCAGTAGTAAGTATTGCCCCTGAAGCAGGTTCATTTTTACAAAACATGCACCGACAGCTTATCCGTGTTCTAAACGACCCAGCTCAAACTGCTAATTGGATATTAGGTACTATTGCCGTGTTGCTGTTTGCGGTGGTGATTGTAACTTTCTTTATGCATATAGAAGTACAGTCGCAAGAAGTTCTTTTTGGAGGCGCCATTGTTGCTGCGGTTGCACTGTTGTGTGTGGCGGCTAATACGAGGATTTTACCTCTGAACTCTCAGCAACCGGCTGGTGTTATACAGGCATTTGATCAAAACGACGCAACCTTCTCTATGGATGCTGCAGAGTAGTTTGGGTATAAAACACTTGCCGTATGTGCTTCATACGGGTAAGGTAGAGCATATGTCACGCGTACAACTGACGACCGGCATAGCTGTTGTTTCAGCTCTTGTCGTTGTCGCCATATTCTTTATATTTAAAAATCCATTCGCACCTCAAACTCATATGACAGACACCACTACGCAGCCATCTAACAACGCACGTCTTGTAGTACAAGACGAAACCATTGGAACTGGCGCTGAAGCGCAAGCAGGTAGTCTTGTGAGCGTTAACTACACCGGAAAATTACAGGACGGTACTGTTTTCGACTCATCAGTTGGCCGCCAACCAATTCAATTTACGCTTGGTGCTGGCAAAGTTATCCCTGGCTGGGAGCAAGGTCTCCAGGGCATGAAAGTAGGGGGCAAGCGCCTTCTCATTATTCCTCCACAGTTGGCGTATGGAGCTCAGGCAGTAGGTCCTATCCCCGCAAATTCCACTCTTGTTTTTGAGGTTGAACTTATGGGAGTGACGGTGCCTACAGGTTCTGCCCCGGCTACTCAACAATAAAAGCGTTACTACTCTTCGCGCGTGAACCGACCTATCTCGTTTGAAATTCAAAAAAAACTCCCAAACTCTCTGGCGAGGGCGGGAGTTTTAACGACTCAGCATGGTACGGTGAATACTCCTGCGTTTGTTTCTGTTGCGACAAAAGCCACTGTTAAAGGAATTCAGCCCGACATTTTAGCTAACCTTGGTGTGCAATGCATCATTGCCAACACGTACCACTTGTACTTATCTCCCGGTGAAGACTTGGTAGAAAAGGCTGGGGGAGTAAATACATTTATGCAGTGGGACAGGCCGTCAATGACTGATTCAGGCGGTTTCCAGGTTTTTTCACTAGGTGAAGGATACGGAAAAAAAGCGTCAAAGTTTGCAGTGACCGAAGAAATACCTCTTCCGCAAGGCGACGCCTTGCGGAAACCAGCTGTATACGATGAAGATCTGGCAACGAGTCACGGCAAGCTTGCAATTGTCGACGAGGAAGGGGTGACCTTCACTTCGCATAATGACGGGACGATGCACCGCTTCACGCCGGAGCGTTCAATCGAAATCCAGCATAAACTTGGCGCCGACATCATATATGCATTTGACGAATGCACTTCACCAACTGCAGACTATGCGTATCAAAAAGAAGCAATGGACAGGACACATAGGTGGGCCGAGCGCAGCCTGCGCGCGCACCGCCAAAATGTTGCAAAAAATAATGAGCAAGCTCTGTATGGGATAGTCCAAGGCGGCCGGTTTGAGGATTTGCGTCTAGAAAGTGCTAAAACTATTGCCGGCATGGACTTTGATGGTTTTGGTATTGGCGGCTCATTTAGCAAAGACGACATTTTAGGTATTTTAGATAAAGTGAACTCGCAGCTTCCATCAGAAAAACCACGCCATTTGCTCGGCATTGCTGAGCCTGAAGACTTATTTATCGGCGTAGCCGCAGGAGCAGACACGTTTGACTGCGTACTACCCACGCGCAATGGAAGAACGGGGGGAGTCTACACTCACGAAGGAAAAATTTTAATTACGAACGCACAGTGGAAAGATGACTTCTCGCCCTTAGACGAAACATGCGGTTGCCCAGTTTGCGACAACCCCGCTCGACCAGGCAGTGGGTATACGAAAGCATACATTCATCATTTGTTTCAAACAAAGGAAATGCTCGGTATGATCTTGGCTTCGCAGCACAACATCTACTTTTTAGCCAACCTTACCGACCGCATCCGCCTCTCAATCTTAGACGACCGTTTCGAACAATTCCGCGACGAATTTCTTTTAACGTATAAGTATAAGAAATAAAAAGTGAAATTAAATCGCATATGCGATTTA
>JAYUDS010000051.1:0-4448 GCA_043739595.1 Candidatus Adlerbacteria bacterium
GAGTAAAGAATATGTGCTTGATGTCTTGTTTGGGTTTGCAACCGACACCTACGACATACTTGGGCGCGTCATGGAGTCGGGCGACCCGGCACCCGTTACTAAAAAAATCATACGCGAGTCGCTTCGAGAGTTCCGCGGCACGCTTGACCAGGAATATCCACCCTACTCGTCCAAAGCGGTAGACGGCAAGTCTTTGTTTGAGTGGGCACGCTCCAACATGCTGAGCAACATTGTTATACCGCATAAGACGGTGAACATTTATGATATCGAACTCACTACGCTGTATAAGCTCAACGAAAAGACGTTGCTGACCTACATCGAGCAAAACGTTGAGAAAGTGAACGGTGACTTCCGGCAGGAAGAAATAATGCGGCTTTGGCACCGCAATTTGCGCCGCGATGGCGACCGAGACTTCACCTGCGCCACCATTAAAATTTCTTGCTCTTCCGGGGCATACGCCCGTTCGATTGCCCATGGTTTGGGCCAAAATATCGGCATACCCGCACTGGCGCTTCATATTTTACGTACCAAAGTAGGGGAGTATGAAGTTGAAAAGAGCCTTAAATAGAAGACCCTTTGTCCCACGACACTATTTGACAAGTTGGTAAAACAATGATACAATAGGGTTAGACGACACCGAAACAATTTTTTGTGAGGAGAAAGCCCATGTGGGCCATTCTGCGTTCCATCTGCCTGCTGGTACTGTTGGTGCCCGCAGCGTGCACAGTATATGATCCGTTTACGGATAATAATGCACAAGGATACAATGGGTACAACGGATCGTACAATTCTGGGAGCTCCTTCCAGCAATACGACTACAACGCTAGCATTGGACGCTGTCAGATGTCTGACGGCAGCGTCCACTGGACGAGTGGCTCTGGTCAATGCGCCGCAGCTGACCAGCAACGGCAGCAAGAGCGCTACCAACAACTCCCACAATCGAACTATCGGCAACAAGAGTACCGGCCGCAGTACGAGCCACCGGCAAGCGGCCGTGGCATGATCTGGGACGAATACGGGAAAAACTGGCACTACGTTCCGTAGTTGCCACAGGGCGGGGACAGCAATGTCCTCGCCTTTCTACATTCCCATTTCTATGCTGAAAGTTACATTGTGCATGGTAGGTAAAGAATGTTTGACAAGTTACTAAATATGTGATACTTTTGTTATAGGCGGCTGTAACTTTTCTAAGGAAATAAAAATGCGTTCAGTTTTGTTGGGCGGAGCTCTTTTGCTTCTGGCTGGCTGCGGCAATGTAAAGCCGCTCATAACTATCAAGGTAGATGCGGGGTATATGTATGACGGAAATGGAAGATTTTTAGGCAACAAATGGACTGATGGGTGCGATATGTACGGCCCAATGGGCGGTTACTGCCCCTACTGTATGGGTGGCAGTGGTGTTTACCAAAACCCAGTTCAGATAGGCGTGCGGAGGTGGTTTTGAATCTCTACACGACTCAAGGGCGGGAACAGCAATGTTCCCGCCCTTTATTGTTCGTGTCAGGCTCAATGACGTGATTTTTGCTTCTTGCTACGCGTAATGAATTCGGTCTACCGAATTCACCTACTGAAAATTTGCGTCTTGCTGCGCGACGTGATTTTACTCTAGTAAAATCACCAGTCTAGTTCTCCAGTTTTGTACTCAGTCACTCTTGTTTCGAAGAAGTTTTTTTCTTTTGGCATGTCGATAATTTCAGACATCCAAGGGAATGGGTTGTCTTTGTGGTATTGGCGCTCGAGGCCAATGCGCTCCAAGCGGCGGTCGGCGACGTGTTCGATGTACTGTTTAACCGTTGTTGGGGTAAGGCCTACAATGCCCAAAGGCAAAGCGTCGTCCGAATATTTTTTCTCCAGTTCGACGCCTTTCATTATTTTTTGCGTCAGGTCGTCGCGGAATTCTTTGGTCCAAATTTCAGGGTTCTCCTGGACAATCGTGTTAATAAGGTCGGCGCCGAAGGCCAAGTGGACCGACTCATCGCGGAGGATAAACTGGAACTGCTCACCCACGCCCACCATGCGGTTTTTGCGGAGCATGGACAGCATCATGACAAACCCGGCATAAAAGAAGATGCCTTCCATGATGACGTAGTAACCGACGAGGTCGTGCACGAAGCGCTGGATGTTTTCGGTCCCTTCGGTTGTAAAGGCCGGGTCAAAAACGTTCTTGGTCATGTTGACGACAAAGTCGTCCTTCTCTTTGATAGACGGGACGTTTTCGTACATCTTGTAAATCTCGTCCGGGTCCAACCCCAGGGTGTCGCAGCAATAAATGAAGGTGTCGGTGTGGACTGCCTCTTCGTAGGCTTGGCGGAGGATATATTGGCGCGCCTCGGGGTTGGTGATGTGGCGGTAAATAGCCAACACAAGGTTGTTAGCGGTCAAAGACTCTGCGGTCGAGAAGAAGCCCAAGTTCCACAAGATCATGCGGCGCTCGTCCTCCGACAGTCCGCCCGGTTTCTTCCACAATTCCACGTCTTGCTGCATAGGCACCTCCTCAGGCACCCAGTTGTTCGCCACGCCCTTTTTATAATGCGTCCGAGCCCACTTGTACTTCATCGGAAGTATCTTGTTTGGGTCCGTACTCCCTCCGCCGTTTATGATTCCCATAGTGATGTTAGTTTATTGTTAATTTATTTTTGATCTTTCTAGTGTGCGAATTCTGCTTTCGTGGCCGATTATAGTAACTGCGTCTTTATCAACCGCTTTCGTCACAGCCTCTAGCGTGTCGCGGATCTCATCTAACACCCCGCCGTCCGCTTTTTGCGTTTCTCGAATTTCTTTCATCTCAATTCTAAGTGCGTGCAAGTGCGAATAAACCTGGTCAAAACGCTTGAACTCTTCAAATACCATATTGAAGCGTTCGTTCATGCTGTCGAGCACATCTTGAAGCGTAGGTTCTTCTTTCGCCATAGGTATTTATTGTACTCTCAGGCAATGTTCCGACAAGATTTTTGAGCATCCAAGCTCTATTTTGCCGGGCTGTATAGGGTTGACAAATAAAAAGTTGTAATTTACAATACAGTCCTTTCAAGGAGGTTTGACATGAAAAGAATTGTTTTCGTAGCGCTTCTTTCGTGGTGGTTCATGACTGCAGGTGGTCGAAACGAAGCCATTGTTCAACAGTTTGGCCCTTTCAAGGACGAGGTCGTCTGTAAAAGTCTTGCTGGTAAAGCAAGGGAGCGCCTCACTAAAAGTTATGTTGACGTTTATGTCTCTGAATGTTGGGAAGGATAACCAACAAACCCCGCACCTCTCTCTCGAGTCGGTGCGGGTTTTACTTTTAAATTTTGTAATATATAAGAACACAAAGAAAACCACCTGTGCCTTTTTGATTATAATAGTATGTGTGTTGTTTAAGGCTTAATTTAACCCTTAAAATATAAGATTTTAAGTTTATATAAATCTAATCTAAAAATGTTAATTGACAGGCTTAAAAAACTTCATTTTACTTACATTGCACTGTGGATAAGATAGACATCTGCCCATTTCTAACTTTAGAATGGGTATATACAGAAAAGAGCCAACCTTTCGGTTAGCTCTTTCTGGTCAAACGATGACCGGTTACCAGATAAGGGAGGCCGGTTTTTCGTTATCAAACTCTTCAAGCACAATTAGCACCACTATTACTTTAATTACCATAGATCTTTCGCACAATTCCGCACTTTGATAAGCTTTTTTCTGACTCGACTTTTATAATTCAGAATTCCTGCTACACGAATGTAGTGGGGTGGCCCTGTGCGTCTGAGACGTCAGGTGAAACGATAGATTTTCAATGAGCTACGCTGAGCAGCTTTCGCACACTTCGCCGATTATTTCTACTTTGGGTTTGATCATGCCTTTGTTTTTGGCGGCTTCTTCGGCCAAGAGTTTGGCCAGGCGGTCTCCGGATGTTTCAGCCATAGATTTTTTAAGTTCTACTGCGGGTGCGGCTTTCTGAGGGGCAAGCGGAGTCTCACGAGCGACCGATGCGCTGAGCATAGGAGTTGACTGGGTCATCGTCATCATGGCTTGGTTTAAGTTTCCTGAGGTGAAGGCCACTTCTTGGCGGCTCATGACCGAGGACAGCACGGGCTCACCCATTGGACTTTCCATGGACTCTGTAACAGTGATTGTTTCTTCAATAGTTACGGTTGCAGTGTTGGTAGTGCCGACGCTCGCGTCTGTTTTTGACGTGCCGCCAAACTTTGCCATATTAACGGTCGACTTTTCAATACGCGATGCCCCGAGGGTACGCAGGTAATAGGTGGTCTTGAGCCCGAGGCTCCAAGCGTAGAGGTAAATTTCAGAAAGTACTTTGCCCGAGGTGCCCCCGTAGAAGATGTTTAAGGACTGCGACTGGTCTATCCAACGGCCGCGGTGAGCTGCCGCTTTGATAAGCCACTGCGGCTCTATTTCGAACACCTCTTTGTACTTAATTCTGAGCGCTTCGGGGATTTCTTCAATTTCTT
>JAYUDS010000052.1:0-4368 GCA_043739595.1 Candidatus Adlerbacteria bacterium
TACTTTTCTTTTTTTAACTCACTTTCCGCCTATAGCTCAGTTGGTAGAGCAGCTCCCTTTTAAGGAGACGGTCGCAGGTTCGAATCCTGCTGGGCGGACAAAAGACACAACAACCTGCCCTGCGGCAGGTTTTGTGCTTTTGTCTGAGGCGCAGCGATGTTTCGCTCACAAGCGAAACCGCGAGCCGGGGTCACGAATAAATTCCCTTCAGAAAATTTATTCGTGACGACAAAGAAACAGCTGTACCTATCGGTATGTTGAAGCGTTGACTACGTGCTGTTAGATATGTTTTTTATTTCTTATCCCCACCAACTCCTCGACGTTGGTTTTTAATATGACACACTAGCTAGGCAGGGCAGAAGCTCTTTTGTGCTAGTGCTCGTTCACCCGAACGAAAGGACGGTTTTACGACCTCGTGTTGTGAAGCCGCCTTTTTTCTTTTCTACTTTAAATGTAAAAGTGTAAACAAAGCTATTCCCGCAGTGACTGAAACATTTAAACTTTCTTTTTTGCCGTGCATGGGAATTTCAAGGATGATGTCGCATTTTTTCAGAAGGGGTTTGGACATGCCAAGAACTTCATTGCCCAAGATGAGTGCAAGCTTTGAACTACTGCCCGGTGTCCAATCGAAAAGGGAAGTCGAGGATGGGTCTTGCTCAATAGCGGCAATGACGCAGCCTTCTTTTTTGAGTGTAGTAAGAATAGGAGCAAGCGTTTTTCCATACGTCCAGGGAACTGTTTTTTCTGCACCCAGAGACACTTTACTAAAATCACCACGTTCTCTCCCGAAGCGATCAATTGGGGTAGGTGTATAGCCAGACAAGACTATACGTTCGACTCCGGCCGCGTCAGCAGTTCGAAAAATAGAACCCACGTTATGCACACTTCTGATGTTGTGGAGAATGAGTATCACTAGAGCGGAATGTCAGAGGCAAATGCGCCTGCACCTGAAATGAGCAGTGTGAAACAAATGACGAGTATAAACCAAAATGCATCGCGAGATAATGGCCGAACAGCGTTGTACCTCTTTGGTAGCAAAGCGTATTTAAGCGCTAGGAGCATAGCCGTTAGCGCCATCCATTGAGTGGCGTAGCCGATAAATAAAAAGAATGCGACGAGCATGGTCAGCGATGCCGAAGCGAAGATCATCCATTCTCGTGCGTGTCCAATTAATGGCAACGTAAGTGCCGTGATTGCTTTTCTGTTACTCACTACGCGGTACGATATAAAAATAAATGCGAGTGAAACGGCAAAACGAAGAAGCATTGGCACAAAAAAACTATATACAAGAAAATGAGGAAATGGATTTAACATGGGATGAGGTTACTTGTTAGGGTGATAAGTGCTCGACGCGGTGGTGGTGCTTGGGTGAGAGATAGTTGGCATGCCGGGTAACCCCGGAATATTTTGCGGAGTGTAGGTGCTCCCATCCCCAACCGGAGGAAGAGGAGACTGCAAAAAACCCTGCCCATTTAAATTTTTTAAATTGCCCCGATAGGCGGCTACCGCAAAAAGTGCCGCGATGATGCCGCCAACAAGGAGGACTGGTTCCCATATTGAAGCGGGCGGTGGTTTTGGTTCATCTGCCATAGTGCAATACTACCGCGAGCATCTACTTCTGCGAAGGCCTGTCTGCAGTTGATAGTAGTTTGCGCAATTCTTCCTGCGCAACTTTTTTATCGCTCCAGGGCTCTTTGGTACCATGCGGCCCCATAATGTAGGGGTCAGTACCTTTACCTGTTAAGAGCACCACATCGCCCGGCTTGGCCTCTTGGATAGCTTGGGCTACTGCTCCTCGGCGGTTCAGCACAATCCGCGGAGTTTGTTTTGTTATACCGACCGCAATGTCATCAATTATTTCATCAGGATCTTCGTCGTACGGGTCTTCATTGGTGAGAAATATCAGGTTACAGTATGTGTCTGCAATGCGACCCATTTCAGGACGCTTCCACTGGTCGCGGCCGCCACCGGTTGAACCCATGACCACTATCATGCGTTTGCTTTTATATGTTTCAAACAATGCTTTCAGTGAGTCGGGAGTGTGGGCGTAGTCAACAACAACTGCGAAAGGCTGGCCTTCTTCGACGCGTTCTGCACGACCGAGTACTGGCTGGATGCGGCCAAGCGATTTTTGTATGAGCTTGAGGTCGATACCCATTGCCTCGCCAAGCGCGAGCGCAGCGAGAATGTTGCGTAAGTTAAAAAGCCCAGGCAGGGGAATAGTAAAGAGCTCGTTGTTTTTGTATACAAAGCGCACACTGGTGTCGTCCACCGTGTACGGCTCGGCGTCCTGTAGTGAGAAGGGGACGCGTGCTTCTACTTTTGTTTCTAAAAAGCGCGGACCATAGGTGTCGTCTATGTTCGCGACCATGTAGCGCGGGCGCTTCGGTGAAGCTTCAAGACCGCGTGCTATTTCCAATTTTGCCTCGCCGTATGCTTCCATGGATCCGTGCGACTCCAAGTGCTCCGGTTGCAAGTTGGTAAAAATAAGTGCGTCGAGTTCTATTCCTTTATGTCGAAACTGCTTCGCACCTTCTGAAGTCATTTCCAGCACCACGTGTGTGCATTGTGCGTCGAGTGCACGGCGCATAAACCTTTGTAGGTATGCGCGTCCCGGCATCGTCATTTTAAACAGGTTGGGTTCGATATCATCGCCAATGCGAAAGTGGATTGTCGATGCAAGCGCCACTTTGTGCCCGGCGCCTTCCAGCATGGTGCGTACCAGTTCCGACGTAGTCGACTTGCCTTTGGTGCCGGTTACGCCGACCACAAACAATGAGGCTGATGGGTTGCTATATACATGGGCCCCCCAAACTGCAAACCAGAGATGGTAGAGGTCAAGTAATTTTTTTGGAATATATTTTTTCATGATTAGCTTAACTCCCCAAATACCGAAGCGCTGCAGACAGTCGCTCCTTTGTGCCTTTGGAGGCAGGAGGAATTTCTTGCAGTACTCTACGGCTCTCATCGGCCCTGTAGCCGAGAGCCATGAGTGCTTCTATGACGTCGGTGTCATCCTCTCGGTACTGGGGGGCGCCAAGGACAGAAACTTCGAGTTTAATTTTGTCACGCAACTCCACTACGAGCCGCTCCGCGCTTTTTTTGCCGATGCCGTAGACTTTGATAAGAGTCACTGAGTCGCTTTGTGCAATAGCTCGCTTCAGCGAGGAGACATCCGCTACACCCATGATGCCGAGCGCTGTTTTTGGACCCACCCCCGATACACCCATGAGTTGCTTGAAAAACGATAGTTCCTCTTCAGCTAAAAAGCCATAGAGGTCGATAGCGTCGTCGCGCACCGCCGTGTGGATATGCAGTGACACGCCGCGAGGGCCTCCTTTAAGGATCTCAAGTGTCAGAAGGGGTGTGCGGACCGTATAGCCAACACCACCAACATCGATAAGCGCTGAGCCGTCTGGCGTGGTGCCGCCGAACTCCCCCGTTAGTCTGCCTATCATGTCATTCATCATACATGAGGGGGCCTCGGCCTAAAAATTTGCATTTTCTCGATATATTGCGTACTATCGAGCCCATGGCAATTACCAAAGGTGCAAAGAAGGCGTATAGGCAGTCGTTGCGAAAAAAAGCGATGAATATCGCTCGCAAGAATGCTGTCCGTGCTTCTATTAAGGTGGCTCGCACAGCCCCAAAAGGTGATAAAGCAGCGCTCGCTGCAGCATACAAAGCGATTGATAAAGCACTCAAGCGCGGTATTATCAAGAAAAACACTGCTGCGCGCCGCAAGGCTAAGGTGTCGAAGATGCTGAAACCGGTTACATAAGGAAGAGAAGCATGTAAAAAAAGAAATGGCCCAGAAGTAATTCTGGGCCAGTTTTTATTTTTTTTTGGGTGTACATGCGCTCGCACTATTGGCACATGTACTTGCTCGACTTCGGACAATACGCATTTCGGCAGTGCGCCTGTCTGCTAAAAGTTGTTGAGCTGTTTCTTCTCCTCGTCTTTGCGTCTCGGCAATAATTTTACTGTATGTTCGAGTTTGTTCTGCGAAGGAGATCGCTTGTGCTATCGCAGGGCCTGAGAATTGTGGCCTAGGATCTCCAATATTACCAATTGCTAGGCACAATTGTGTTTCAGAAAGATTGAGTCCGTCGGCGCAGTTTTCCTCCAGAGAAGCGTATGTTTTTTGCTGTGCTTGGGCTGATATGCTGCATACAAGTAATATACCAAGTGCCATGAGTGTCCTCACGCTGTTCTCCTTAGTGAGTGATGTGTATGGAACTGTACTGAGAAGTATATCAACATATATTGAAGTAAGAGTCAATGTTCGGAGGAGACGGTGGTCGTAAATTATTTTTTGCTGAAAATATTGTGGTAGCAAATCCACCTCCGTGGAAACGGTACAGGTTT
>JAYUDS010000053.1:0-4354 GCA_043739595.1 Candidatus Adlerbacteria bacterium
GGGGCTAATCGGTGTAGTTGTTGCAATTGGCACCACGGTGTTTGGGGCAAACGCACTGCCCCCACCCCCTCCACCTATTTGATTGTAGGGCGCCGAAGATGAAGCGACATACAAGTATGCAGAATTAACTTGCGAGAAACTTGCGTACGGAGACTGCACTGAAAGCTCTTGAGTAAGAGCGTTTTCTCCCCCGCTCCAGCCCACTGCGCTCACATCAGTAGGAAAAATGTGCGCTCGTTTAATTTGCCGAAACGCTAAAACAAACCCGCTGGTTGTCCACACCACATAAGCCACACCCGCAACGCCAAGAAGCAGTACGGTTATCTGTTTCCAACCTCTTGTGCGTCCTTTCTTTTTCGGCAATTGCATGTAAATTTGAGCGCACGTAATAGGCCGCACATGCATGACGCGCTCTCCTCTTCATTCTATCACCACAATCTCTTAAAAACTGCCCCTACTTACGCACAATGTAGCTTGTTAACAAAAGGAAATTTGGCAAAAGTGCCTGTTTTTTATCATGGTTGATTTCTGACTAATTTTTTAAGGTCTTCTATGCTGGTATCAACAAGCTCTTCCGATATATCGAGCACCTCTTTGATACTTTCCAACAAATCTCTTTCTTGGGGGGTAAGTTGTGGTTTTTCGTCAAAATTATTAACCAATTGTTCAAATTCTTCGCGCATAGCCGAGAAAATACGATCATTCTTGTCGCGCACCTCAAGCACGGCTTGAAGCAACTTTTCTTTTTCTCTTTTTGCCGTTTTCTTGGAATACATGTTCATCGCAATGAGCCCACCTGTAATCAAGGCGAACAGCACGAGAAGATACCCAGCTATACCAAAGCCAGACGAAGTAGAAGCCACCGGTGTTTCATCTGCCACTGAAGCTGCTTTTGGTTTGAGCACCGCAGGCAAAGTAAGGTCTTTGGTTACTTCAATTTTGTTCCCTGCCTTGTCAAACGCGCGCACAACCACATGTTGCAAACCGCCACCCTGCGGCGGCACCGGGTATGTTCCGTCGGTAATATCTTTTGCATTTATAGTGGTCGGCGTAGAGGTGCCGACACCAAGTTCATAGTGGTCCATACCCGAAAGAGGGTCGTCAGTCTTGAAGGTTAATTTTGAAGGACCGCCGGCAGTTCCCGGCTCTTGGAGCCCTATCTCAAAGACTAACGGAGGGACAGTGTCGACTTGTATCTTAAACTTGCCCACTTCGCCCCATCCAAAATCATTTTTTCCCTGTACATAAAAATAGGAAATACCGTCTTTAATGCCAGTTACCCGTTGCGTAGTGGTTGCTCCTCCTTTCAGTGCCACCTTAGGCGCCTGGTTGTCCTTGTCAGACAGCAATGTCCTAACCGATGTTATGTCAGAGGTCAAAACCCATGAAAATACTGCTGTGCTTGTTCCATACCAGGTGTCCAACTTTGAGTATGTGGCAGAGGAAATAATAGGCGCAATCGGTGTTGCGCCATCGCCTGGCACCGCGTCAGAACCCTGTGTATCAGCTGCAGGGGGTGGCGCAGGTGCAGGGTCTGGTTTAGGCGTTGGCGCACTAGCGGCTGTGACAGTCAATTTTGTTCCGGTCCCGTTTTTGTAGACATCGGTACCTTTCCCGTCAGCGGCTAACACAGAGCCTTTGGTAAAAGCAACATCCGCCACACCTACTGCTTTGCCTTTAAACACAATGGTCAAAATCTTTCCTACGCTTGAAAAGGCGGTTGGCGTACCACCGCTAAATGAAATCGTACCTGCAGAATTAGAAAAAACAGGGTCTGCAGTCCACAAAGAAAATACCGAGCCGTCTTTCGAGATACTGTCGACCGACAGAAGTGCACTGTCAAAACTAAGACTTCCGTCAGATGCATTCACACTGTCTGAACCCGGATCAAGCATCACCTTGACCGAAATTTTGGCACCCGCCGAGACAGAACCGGTTGCCGGGGTGAGAGTTAAATTCGCAGCATAAGAGTAGGAAGGTAACGCAAAAAAAGATACGCAAAAAAAGAGTACGAAAAGAGCGAACGTAGTACGCCACTGACAACGAACATGCATAGCTCAATAGTATCGGCTTCTGTGCTTTTTTGAAACAAAAAAGAGTGGAATAGCTTTTGAAATGGACCTTACTTTACTTCAGTAATTGTTATTTTTACTCCTTTACTTTCAGTTCCCTTCAACGGCAGCAAAAGCATGAGCACCCCTTCGCGCATTTTTGCTTCTGTTTTTTCTGCGTCTACTTCAGCCGGAAGAATTATTTGGCGATAAAAATTGCCCCACGAACATTCTTCCAAAACGTTTTCTTTTTCTTTAGCGTCGAGGTCAGGATGCTGGAAATGTTCACCTCCTGGGCGAGTGCGCGAGCCTTTTATAGTGACCGTATCGCCTTCACCATCAATGGAAACACTGTAGTCATTGATGCTTGCTCCGGCAATTTGCGCATACACAATAATGGCGTTGGCAGTCTGCAAAATATCAACTTTTAGTTGTTCAGCTGGAAGACCCGCATCAGGCGTGCTTTTAACTTGCGCTTGCAGCTTCTCCTTTTTCTCGTCTTCAGGAGTAGTCGGTATAACCTTTTTATCTTTGAGCCTGTCTAGAAATGAGGACATACATAGTAGTGGAAGACCATATAGCAAGTATACGCGAGCCAACCCTCTTTTTTCCTATCTTCCTGTGGATAGTATATCTGCGGTCGCGCTTGAGGTGCCGGTTGGCACGCGGGTGTAGAGCGCCGTCTGGGTAAACGGGTACAAGCGAACCCATGCACGCCCAACAATGTATCTCCTGGGGACCGGGCCCCATACGCGGGAGTCGAAGCTAGAATTACGATTGTCCCCCAGTACAAAATATTCGTCCTGCCCCAAGGTAGTTGTCCCTGTTTCTATTTTTTGTTTTCCGGTTTGGATGTAGGGTTCATCCAACACACGCTGTTTGAGCTTTCCTGACTGGATAAACACACTGCCATTGCTCACCACGACTGTGTCTCCTGGAACCCCAATAAGGCGTTTTATAAAATAAATTGACGGATCAAGCGGATATCGAAAGACAATAACATCTCCTCGTAGAGGCGGGTGGAACGCGTAGGTTAGCTCGTCAATAACTAAATAATCATTTGACGCGAAAGTAGGAACCATTGAGTCACCCGACACGATGAACGGTTCAGCTACAAACCAACGGACCAGGGCCACAATAAGCACGGCCACAAAAACAATTTTTATAACATCAAAAAATAGTACCCACCGACGAACAGAGAGCAGGTTGTTTTCGGAGGGGGGCATATACTCCTATTTTTCCATTATTTGGAAGAAAACATCAAGGGCTCTACGATATTCTCCATATAAAGGAATAGAAACTAATTCTTCTTTGCTCACCCACCTCACTTCTTCTATTTCATTTGGAGCCAAGCTAAAAGGCTGCTCGGCATCGCGTAAAGTCGCCATATACACAATAAAAAACCGTTGGTGCCCACCAGGTCGAGTGGGGACCCCAACCTCAGTATAAAAAGGCCGACCTATTTCAACATAGACGCCAATCTCTTCAAGCACCTCTCGTGCCAAACCTTCTTGAGGACTTTCCCCTTCCTGCATCCTACCGCCAGGCAAGTCCCATTTGTCAGACGTATTGTCTTTTGAAATTAACACTTTTCCCTCTTTTTCTATAAGGGCTTTGAGCGCCACTTCACCTACAAAATTTTTGTGTTCGTCGTTCATATTATGTAATTATACTTTATGGGAATCTGGATTCGACCACAATTCAAATTCTTGCATACAAAGCACTAGGGTTCTTTGCTTACAGCTGATGCTTCATCACACTGCCGGGTGCACAGGAGGGGTTTCGTAAGGAGGCTTTCTTGTGCGTACACGAATAACTTTTTGTCGTCACAAAAAGTTTTCGCGACCCCGTCTCGCGGTCCCGCGCTAATGCGGGACATTGCTCCGACTCCCGCACAAGCACGAAACCTGCCGCAGGGCAGGTCTCGTGTCTTGTGCGGGCACTAGGGTTCGAACCTAGGACCTTTCGAGTATCAGTCGAATGCTCTACCAACTGAGCTATGCCCGCATATTTGGTGGCTAATGTTGCAAAATGCATACTATCAGAAAACGGGCGTTATGCACAGTCCTGGGATAAGAAACTTGCACAAAATGCAAAAGTAGTGCAAAATAATCTTTCCGTTTAGGAACTAATGCAGTCACCGACGGTGGTCAAACCGCCAGTTTAACTGGTTTGTTCTTCACTTAGTAGGGGTTTACATGAATGGCACGTTCGCTCGGAGAATTCGATAGTAAGCAGCACCTCGTTATTGATTGCAACGATTCGGCAATTCGCGCCGCGTTCGAGGATAGTGATGCGTGGGG
>JAYUDS010000054.1:0-10614 GCA_043739595.1 Candidatus Adlerbacteria bacterium
CTACACCGTCAGATGCGACGGAGCATTCGGACCGCTGTCTACTTCGGTGACGGTCAAGATAGGGAATCCGAGTCCAGCTCCGATGCCGGTGCCGAGTCCGACAGCAGGAGGCCCAGGAGTCGCTACCGGCAATTTCCATGTTGCAGGTGGGAAGATAGTCGACCCGGATGGTAATGTGTGGGTTGGGAAAGGTATCAATCTTTACGATAGCCAGTTAGGTGAAGCAAATAATGTACTAAACCTATTCCCCAAAATACGCTTCATTCGAGTGCCGAGCTACAGCTACGGTCAAGATGCATCTTTCTTCCAAAATTTTGTTTCGCAAATGACTGCTCGTAAAATTGTCGTAGAAATCGAAAACCATTTGGGTCCGGGCAACAGTTACGCTGGTGGTGGCACATATACCGGTTCAGAATTGACGAACGAGGCTAATTGGTATGCCGGTCTCGCTGCAGCGTTTAAAAATAATCCGTATGTCTGGTTCGGTACGCTCAATGAGCCGAGCGGTAATGTTTCCGACATTTCCAACGAGCATGTAGTTACCTACAACGCTATACGCGGAGCGGGGAATAACAACATTATCATGCTTATGGAGAACGGAGGTTGGAATACAGATAGCTTTCCTCAGTCCTCATATTCCTCAATGACGAACGTTATATGGGATACGCACTTCTATGGGTGGATTCCTAACTACAGCAGTGATGTAGGGACTATACAAAATGCATTGGCAAACCAAATTGCCAACGCACAAAATATCAGAAGCGCTGATGGCACCGTTCCCGTCCTTATTGGAGAATTCGGCGACTCTACCACCGGTAGTGCTATCGACGGCAATGGTACCCAAACGGTCGACGTCGTAGGATCTAGTGGCTATCCTTCTGCCGCTTGGGAATGGAGCCCTGGCGGCCCTGGCGGCGACACTCTCACGCAAAATGGCCAGCTAACATCGTATGGGCAACAGATTGCAGGAATTATCGCCGCGCAGTAACAAAAATTATCGCCGCACATTAAAATCCCGCCCTCTAAGCTGAGGGCGGGTTGTCGTTTAAACAGAGACTAGTACGTTCTTCAGGTTGGGCGGGTTGAATGTGTGTATGAATTCATCCCACTCTCTTTTTTGCATTCCACTCGTCTCTCGCGTCACTTGCTCGCCTGCGAGCATACGGCGCACAACGGCGAGCATTTGTGCTGATAGGGTCATGGAGCCCAAACGATAGTCAATGAATGCCTGTGCGGCAATGGGTACCCAGGCCGTCATTATCTGAAGCATTTCCTGTGCGTACACCCGAATTTCGTATTGGGCGTGTGGATCGGCGCGCAGACTGAGAAACCCCATGAGGTTGTGTAAGTCGGTCTTCCAGTACCACTGGGTGTACGAGCTGAGCGTTAGGTTCATGCGAGCCAGTTCTCGTGCGAGCCCGCTTTTGGTGTCATCAAGCGGTTTACCGTCTTCGCCTTCGTTGAGCATCACCATATAATTGTCGTAGTTACGGCTAGCATCTTCACGAAGAATGTTCAGCACTTGTGCTGCCTCGTCGCCACTCAGTACATTGCCGCGCCCTTGACGGTTCGTGCTGGACTGTGCAGCCAGGTGTATCTCGGCAGGGATATAGAACTCCCGGTCGAGAATTGAGTACCGGGCAGAGTACTCGTTGACGTTCGCAGTGCGGTGGCGGATCCATTGCCGTGCGACGAAAATCGGCAGCTTGACGTGGAACTTGATCTCACACATCTCAAACGGGGTTGAATGGCGGTGGCGCATCAGGTAGCGGATGAGCCCCGTATCTTCAGATACTCGCCGTGTACCGCGCCCGTATGAAACCCGTGCAGCCTGGACAATCGCATTGTCGTCGCCCATATAGTCCACAACCCGGATGAGCCCGTGGTTCAGTATGGGGAAAGCAGTGTGCAGAATCGCTTCAAGTGCAGGAACTGTGGGTCGGCCAGTTTGCGCTTTTCGTTCGCGCAGAGCGGCTATCTCATTGTGCTGATTTTCAGTTAGTGGCATGTGCGCCTCTCCTTGTGGTGCAGTCTAGAGCCATACTACGTCTTATTTGCATAAGGTCAAAATGGGCAAACTCATGTTCGTGTGGTACAGTCCGCGCAGATGAACTAATTGAAAAGGTGCATACAATGACCGGAGTATTGCCTGATAATATGTTGCGGCAAATGCTACAAAACTTCATCACCGGAGTGGATGAAAAGTATATAAACCCCGCCTCTCTTGATCTGCCGCTTTCAAGCGAAGCGTATCGCCTGGAATCGACCTTTATGCCGAAGAGAGGGGAGACCGTTCGGTCGCTCATTGAATCGGTCGGAGGGCAGCCGTTCGACCTCCGAAATAGGCTCGAGGTCGGCGTGTCGTACATCGTTCGAGTCGATGGGATTTTTCGGTTTCCGCCCGAAGTGTACGGCTATATCAACCCAAAATCCTCGACGGGACGAATCAATCTGCTGTGCCGAGTCTTGGCAGACGGAGTGCCTATGTATGATGCGCTGCGGCCGCCGGGATGGTCGGGCGAGATCTGGGTACTGATGCGCCCTGATAGTTTCCCGGTCATTGTCTCGCCCCACAAAGCGGTGTCACAGTTGCGGCTGTTCGACGGCACGAGCTTCCTAGATGCTCTCGAAGTAAGTATGGAAGCAGAAAAACACGGTCTTCTGTATCATCCCGACGGAAAACGGATCGCGCTCGAAGATATGACGCGCCATTCCGACTCGCTCTTTTTGTCGGTCATGGTCGAGCCAGGTATGCCTGCCTGGGAGTGTCGCGGTGGGCGACGTGAACTCGATATCAGTCGGGAGGACTATCAAGCAAGCGACTTCTTCCAGAAGGTCGAGGTGCGAGACGGGTATGTCGATCTCCACAAAGGAGGGTTCTATATCTTGAGCACCTACGAATACGTCTGTGTTGGTCCAGACATATCAGCTGAACTGCGGGCAATTGACCCTCGCTTCGGCGAGTTCCGCTCGCACGCTGCGGGGTTTATTGACCCGGGGTGGGGGTGGGGTGTTAAGGGCGAAGGTCGAGGCAGGCCCATTACGCTAGAGATAACGCCGCATGAGAACATTCGGATGCGACATCGTCAAACGGTCGCACGCATCCGATTCGAACGCATGAAATCGCGACCGGAAAAGCTGTACGATTCTGCGGCTACAAAATCCAATTATACAGCGCAGGTTCGAGGAGCCTCGCTTTCAAAGCACTTCAAGGTCGATTGACCACTGCCGCGGCCCCACAAAGGTCGCGGTTTTTCTTTTGGCCACATTTTGATAGTCTATTGCTAGACAGAACAAAGGATACGCACATGACGCACCCCCTCATAGTAATAGAAGGCAGTGATGGTTCCGGCAAGCAAACGCAGGCCGATCTTGCACTCGCCACTCTGCAAGCCAACGGTCGTATAGTGGCATATTTTGACTTTCCACGATACGAAACTTCTCTCGCTGGCCGTATGGTGAAGGATTCTTTGACCGGCAAATTTGGGGATTTTGTTGGTCTGCATCCTAAACAAGCGTCCTTACCGTATACGCTCGATCGGGCAGGTGCTCGTGATGACCTTGTTGTCGCACTGAAGCGAGGAGTAGTTATCTGTAACCGCTATGTCCCAAGCAATTCAGCACATCAGGGTGCAAAATTTGCTGAGATTGCCGAGCAAGACGAGTTCATTGCTTGGCTGGAGATGTTGGAACATGATGAACTTAAGTTACCTCGCCCGACTACCACATTCTATCTCTATGTGCCTTTTGAGATTTCCCACACGCTTATGGAAGGTAGAGCGCGTGACCAACACGAAAGCAATGAGCCATATTTGCGGAAAGTGATCGACGTATATCTCCGTATAGCGCGGGAACGACCAGACTGGAAGGTGGTGACCTGTGTGCAAGACGGAAAGCTCAGAAGCCGTGAAGACATTCACCAAGAAGTTATGAGTCAAATCCGACTTCTACTTTCTTGAAATATCGCCCCACCAAACCACGGTGGGGCATCTCTTTCAAGAATTCCATAAATGGTATAATCCTCAGATGAACTTCGACGAGTACCAGCACATTGTGAGCCGTACTGCCGTGTATGGAAAAGAGACCCAGGAGTACAAGCTCATGTACATTTGCATGGGGTTGGCAGGGGAAAGCGGTGAGGTGATAGAAAAACTCAAAAAAGTGGTGCGCAACGACGACGGAGTGGTAACCGAGGAAAAACGCGCAGACTTGGAAAAAGAACTCGGCGACGTTCTGTGGTACCTGTCCGAGTTAGCACGAGCGCTCGGCTTGTCATTGGATGCGGTGGCACAGGGGAACATAACGAAGCTTGCTGACAGGGAGGAGAGAAACGTCATTAAAGGCGAGGGCGATAACCGCTAGTATGGTATAAATTTTTTACATCTGTTTTCTTACTCTACTAACGAATTTTTCTATGTACGAATATATCAAAAACCAAGACCAGGAACTTTTTACCATCATTGATGGGGAAGAAACACGCGAGCGCGAAGGGCTCGAGCTCATTCCGTCGGAGAACTATGTCTCCAAGGCAGTGCGCGAAGCACAGGCCTCAATTTTAACTAATAAATATTCCGAAGGGTATCCGGGCCGCCGCTACTATGGCGGGCAAGAATTCACTGATAAGGCAGAGGTATTGGCGATAGAGCGGGCTAAGAAGCTCTTCGGAGCCTCGTTTGCCAACGTGCAAACACATTCGGGTTCTAACGCAAACATCGCCATGTACATGGCACTGCTACAGCCCGGCGACACCGTACTTGGTATGGACCTCTCTCATGGAGGACACCTGACCCATGGCCACCCCGTGACGTACATCACCAAGTTTTTTAACTTTGTGCGGTACAAAATGAAAAATGTCGAAACGGGCGAAATTGACTATAACGAAATGCTTGAGGTCGCGAAGGAGCATACGCCGAAGATTGTTCTGGCTGGCTTCTCGGCCTATTCCCGCGAGCTCGACTACGAAAAGTTTGTGTCGATCGCGCGCGCGGTGGGAGCATATGCAGTCATAGACATTGCCCACATCGCGGGACTCATTGCAGGGAAGGCGGCCAAGAACCCGTTTGATTATGGTTTCGACATTATGACTTCAACGACACACAAGACGCTGCGTGGTCCTCGTGGCGGGCTTATCCTTACTCGAGGAGATGTTCCAGACTTGCCGACGGGTGAAGAACTGGCAAAGAAAATAGACAAAGCCGTATTTCCTGGTCTCCAAGGAGGCCCTTTAATGCATATCGTGGCGGCAAAGGCTGTTGCGTTTGGTGAAGCACTTCGTCCGTCATTTCAAACGTACGCATCACAAATTTTGAAAAACGCCAAAGCGATGGAAGAAGTATTTAAAACACATCATGTGCGCATGCTCGGAGGCGGCACGAGTAACCATCTCATTTTGGCAGACGTATTTTCGTCGCTCGGCATCCCAGGGAAAGACGCCGAAAAAGTTCTAGACTCGGTGGGTATCACACTCAACAAGAATGTTATTGCAGATGATCCACGCTCGCCGATGGACCCGTCGGGTATCCGCTTTGGCACGCCAGCAATTACCACACGCGGATTTAAAGAAAAAGAAAGCGCTCGAGTGGCAGAACTCATGCTCAATGCTATGGAACACAAAGATGATCCGTTGGTTCTTCAAAAAGTGCATCAGGAAATTAAAGATTTATGCACAACATTTCCTATCCCCGACGTATTTGCATAAAAATACCAGGGTGATATTCTTGAGGCACGGTGAGCTGTTTCGCTTACCGCGTGACGTTTCCCCCCAAACTTGGCGGCCTTACAAGAGGCCGTCTTTTTAATTGTGTATATAGTTCAAAAAAGTCATCGGGCCCATCACACCGTGTCAGTGTAGAATATATACTATGAGCCCGCTCAAAACCCGACTCCTCACTGTATGGAAACGCTACGACCGCCATATAAACTTAGGCGGGTTAGCTTTGGGCTTTATTTTTGACCTGTGGTTAGCAAAACGTCCTGATAGTATTTCAGACAATATTCTTTTGGTGGTGTATCTTCTTGCGGCCGGCTCTGTCATTGTCCTTTTGAACATGCGCGCACGGCGCAGGCAAAGAGAGCGGGTACACCCAACCGAGCCACTCCTATTACTTCTTATTCTTCAGTTTTGTTTTGGAGGTTTGGCAAACAACTTGCTTATTTTGTATGGGAAAAGTGGGACGCTCGGCGGTAGCCTGTTGTTTGTCGGTCTTTTGGCCGCATTTGCACTGGGGAATGAATTCCTGAAAGGCACCTACGAGCAATTGCGTTTTAATGTTGGTATTTATTATTTTTTACTTCTGACCTACTGTGTGATAGCCGTGCCGACATTTGTACTGCATGCCATCGGAACGCGGGTGTTTTTAGCGAGTGCGGGAGTTAGTGTCGTATGGATTGGTATTTTTCTATATATCCTCTTCTTTCTTACCTTTCGCAAACGCGAAAAAAGACACATGGTAGAAGTCTCTATTATTGTGGGCTGCATCTTGTGCGTATTTAGCGGTATGTATTTTCTGAACGTCATCCCGCCGGTGCCGTTGTCACTAAAGCAAATAGGGGTGTACCACACGCTTACACGTGTGGATGGAAACTTCACTGGGACCTACGAGAAACCTGCATGGTATGTATTTTGGCGCGACACCTCGTCGTCGTTTACCTATACGGCTGAAGAAAAAGCATACTGCTTTAGCGCAGTGTTTGCGCCGGGGAGTCTGGCTACTCCTGTTGTTCATGACTGGCAAAAATATAATGCCGCGACTGCAAAATGGGAAACAAGTTCTACCTACTCCTTTGCGATTAACGGTGGACGGACAGAAGGGTATCGCGGCTGGAGCGAAAAAGTGCTCACGCCAGGTGCGTGGCGTTGTGATGTGGAAACCATCACCGGCCAGCTTATCGGCCGTATCTCGTTCAGCGCCATGGAAGGAGCAACATCCAACCTCTCGACAACGTCGCTATAGTTGACAGATAACCGTAATTAGTGTATAACACAAGCTGGTGCTATCGTTTTAAGTACAAAGAGGTGGGCTATGATAAATACAGTAGATAAGGTCATAACGTCTCGTGTCTTTGAAATAACGGTTGGCGACGGACGCTCTCCAAAAGATCTTGCAGAAGGGGCTCATTTTGGTTGGGTTGGAGTTTCTGAATCCTACGATTTCGAACAAAACACTTTTCCGCGCAGTCAGGACGAGAGCGGCGTGGTTCAACTGGTGTTATTTCAGTTCGATTCCGGTGTTACACACACGCAGGTGATTACGACGATACATCGCACGGGGTACACGCTTCCTAAAGCCGAAGACTCACTGCGCTTTGCTGAGAAATTCCCAGAGGAACAAACACGCAAGAGTATTATCTTTCTCACAACCAATGAAGTCATTCAGGTCCCCGTGTTGGTACATCATGTGCAATTGGGACGGGGATTCGTGAAGATTCTTCCTCCCTATCAACAGCCTTGGACCTGGGACGAACGAATGGACGGCCCGTATTGTTTTGCCGTCCGTATTCCAAAACTTGTTTCCTGAACAACTGCCGCTGTGCCCTCTAGGGTGCAGCGGTCTTCTTTTTATATAGAGCCATTTCTGCTACTGTAGGGTCACATGCAACAGGAGATTTGGAAAGCAATAGAGCAAGCGCTTGAAGAGCTCGGCGTTGCCGACGCGGCTTTTGTGGTGGAGAGGCCGGGGGATTTGAGCCATGGGGACTATGCGACGAATGCGGCGATGGTCGGGTTTGCTTCATATCAAGATATACAAAAGAATTTTCATAATCTAGAAAAAAGAAAACAAGTCCAGCCTATCGTAAATCGTGATGGTTTCGAATGGAAAATTCCGAAAGAATTAGCTGAAAATCTCAAACTCAAACTTCAGGATAAGATAGGAGGAGTCTCAAAAATTGAGATAGCTGGCCCTGGCTTCATTAACTTCTTTTTGTCGCAAGAAGCAATTGTGAAAGAAGTGGAGAAGATTTCAGCGAACGAAGCGTTGAGCATCCTTTCGGACTTCACTGGTAAAACCGTGTTGGTCGAATACACGAGTCCGAATCTGTTTAAACCCCTCCATATTGGTAATCTCATAGGCAACATACTTGGCGAATCTATCACGCGAATTTTGGAGGCAAGCGGAGCAAACGTAAAAAGAATCAACTATCCATCTGACATTGGCCTTACGGTGGCCAAAGGTGTGTGGGGCATACGCAAAAACAATTTTGACCCCAATGACATAGCGCAGCTTGGCCAGGCATATGTGCTGGGGAACGCGGCGTACGAGGAAGATGAAGACGCAAAAAAAGAAATAGAAATCATAAATAAAGCACTCTACGAAGGCGACCCCGAGCTTACCCTCGTGCGCGAAGCGGGTATCAAAACCTCCTTGCGGCATTTAGAGGAGTTGTGTCAAACACTCGGTACCGCATTTGATGCAACTTTTTTTGAAAGCCAAACCGCTCCTTTGGGGCGCGACATAGTGGCTCAGTATGTTACAGACGGAATATTTGAAAAAAGTGAAGGGGCAGTTGTATACAAAGGAGAGGAAGAAGGGTTGCACACCCGCGTGTTTCTCAACTCCCAAGGCTTGCCAACCTATGAGGCAAAAGATATAGGACTTTTTTCGCTGAAACAACGCGCCTACCCGCAATTTGATGCATCTATCACAGTAACCGGCTCGGAGCAGAAGGATTATTTTAAGGTAGTTTTTGCCGCAATACGCAAGGTGTTTACAGAAGAAACAGACGGAAAGTTACTGATGCATGTGGCAAATGGTTTCTTACGCCTCACTATCGGCAAGATGTCGTCGAGAAAAGGCAATGTCATAACTGGCGAGTCATTGTTGATGGGTTTGAAAGACGCTGCAAAAGAAAAGATGGAAGGTAGGACTTTGAAGGATCATGAGAAGACGGCACAGCAGGTGGCGGTGGGCGCAATCAAATATGCGGTGCTCAAACAGGGGAGAGGCAAGGATATTATCTTTGACCCTGAGAAGTCGCTGTCGCTAGAAGGCGACTCGGGGCCATATGTGCAGTACGCATATACACGCGCGTTGTCGCTTTTGCGCAAAGCGGAAGCGGAAGGGTTGCTAGCGAAGGGTGAAGCTTGGCCTAGCGGCCTCGAGCGCCCTGAGTCTGCAACCCTTCCGCTGGAGCGCACTTTAATCCATTTCTCTGAAGTGGTAGCCCACGCCGCAGCTGAGCTTGAGCCGCACTACATTACGACCTACCTCACTGAACTCGCTTCGCTTTTTAACTCTTGGTACGCAAACGAGCGGATTATTGGAGGAAAGCATCCAGAGTATGGCGTACTACTCGTCCAAGCGTTTGCCAATACTATGCAAAAAGGCCTTATGCTGCTTGGTATTCCAGCGCCGGAAGAGATGTGAGACTACACGTGCTTGACAGTTGAGCTTGACAGTAATATAATTATATTGGATTCACCTTAGTCCTTAGGAGAGGACAATGTCACAACTTGCAGTAGAAGAACACGTCCTTGGTCAAACGGTCTGGGTGGCCCTCCGCGCCCGTGGAGCGGACTGGTCGTGGCTCACGCCAGACGAAGCTGTAGAACTCGGTCGCGCTTGGATCGAGAAGTATGCAGAAAAGCCAACGCAGGTAGAAGAGCGGCCGCAACTCAGAGTTGTCAGTCGCTGATATGTACAACGAATTCGAGTCCCTGCCTTCATCGGCGGGGACTTTCTTAATATAGGGTTAGCGTATATAGTTTTTCTATATGGTGGATGACATAAAACAAGGCGGGGAAGAGCGTGACATGCCACCCTATGTTCCAAAATCGCCTATGGCCGAGCGTGAGGAAAAAGTCCTTGCCTTTTGGGACAGGGAACATATCTATGAGAAGAGTCTTAAGAAACCGGCGCCCAAAGGCGACTATGTTTTTTATGATGGGCCGCCGTTCGCGACCGGTTTGCCGCACTTCGGCCACATTCTCCAGAGCGCTCTTAAAGACGCTATTCCTCGTTACCGCACGATGCGCGGCTATCGGGTCGAGCGGCAATGGGGTTGGGACTGTCATGGTCTGCCGCTTGAAAATCAGATAGAGCAAGAGCTCGGTATCAAGAACAAGCGCGACATCGAACAATACGGCATACAAAAATTCAACCACGCTGCCAGAGGTGCGGTGCTTCGTTATGCGGACGAATGGCGCCGCATCATCCCGCGTATGGGCCGTTTTGCAGATATGGACCATGACTACAAGACCATGGACGCAACCTACACTGAGTCGGTGTGGTGGGCGTTTAAAAACTTGTATGACCGCAAACTTATCTATGATGGCTTCAAAGCAATGCACCTGTGCCCGCGTTGTGGTACGACGCTGTCTAACTTTGAAGTAGCACAAGGCTACCAAGACATACCAGACATTGCCGTGACCGTGAAGCTGCCTCTTGTGGACGATCCGAATACCGCCTTGCTTATATGGACAACAACAACGTGGACTCTCCCGGGCAATTCTGCAGCTGCAGTCAATGCTGAAGCAGACTATGTCAAAGTACAAACTGACGACGGGTTTGTCATACTCGCCAAAGCATTGGCAGAAAAAGTTATGGGAGAGAATCTTCATATAGTAGAAGTGATAAAAGGGATCGACTTGGTGGGGAAGTATTATGAACCGCCGTT
>JAYUDS010000055.1:0-4251 GCA_043739595.1 Candidatus Adlerbacteria bacterium
GGGGAAAGAAGGGTCTAGCGTAAGGCTGAGCGCACCCAGGTGTGCTCTGTCTATTGTGATCGAACCGGCATTTTCATTCCAGTGGTACAGGTGCGACCAGTCAGAGCTAAAGACCCCGGTCTTGAATGTATATTGACCATCCGGAAATACACGATTTGAGAGATCCCACTGTAATTGCGCTGCATTTCCTGCAACCAAGTCTTGTGTCGCAAAATGTTGCAACACCTTGTGGCCCGAAGCATCATACACCTCAGTATCCAGTACCACATTTGGAATGTTTTGCGATGAAAAAATAGTCGAGTAAATAGTTGCGTTTGGGTCAAATGCATTGCTGAAACCAAATGCTTGCACTGAAGATTCAAAATACGGGACAGCCGGATCAGGTGAAATTTTGAAAACATCTGCGTTTTCATTCCAGCTATAGAGCTTTGACCAGCCAGCCGCAAATACGCCCACCTTGGTGTAATAAAAACCTATTGCTTTAGGCAACGTGCTCGCATGTTTCAAAAGGAGAGGCACATTTGCAACAAGATTAGCGGTCTCAAACCACTGGCCCACTTTAGTAGTGTTGGAATCATTATAAATTTCTGTATCAATGAGTACGTTCGACACATTTTGAGTTGACTGCACGGTTGTGGTAAACACACCATTTGCGCCCGAGGTGTACCCTTCTACTTTGGCAGAGGTGGTAAATGAGGGGGCACTTGTCGCCTCATTTGAACAATGCACCGCGTTGTCTCCTGTATGAGGACCTTCAACGACAGCTGCATAGTTGTTCCAGTTATATACTGTAGACCAGTCAGAGCTGAATGTACCTACTTTAATAACGTTAGAGCCTATTGAGAAAGTAGCATTCCATGTACAGGTAAGAATACCAGCTGGAATATCGGTATTCACATAGACCTGCTGCATCTTTCCATACGGTTCTTGATATATCTCCACATCTATGAGGGCGTTTGGTATTGCCTTATCCGATTGAATGGTGATCGTAGCCACTCCTCCCGCTACAGAAACGGTAGAAAAAGCCTGCGCTTTCAAAGGAAACAGTGGGAGAAACATTAAAAATGCGCTGACTGCAGCGAGATGGGTATATTTCATAACATAGTATAAATATACGATTGTCAATATATTGTCAAGTAACAAAATGTGTTACAGCAATAAGTTTTCTATATACTGCTCCAGCGGCCACTGTTTCTGATTTATTCAATTAGGTACGCAGAACTTGGACTCTTGATACACAACTCGGTTGTGTTCCAAAAAATATTTTGACTCAATATTTTTATGTTCATAACATTCCCAACCTGGCTGCAATGTTTTCCTCAGAGCCGAAGGCCAGAATCGAACTGGCGACCTACTCCTTACCATGGAGTTGCTCTACCGACTGAGCTACTTCGGCTTTGCATGCTTTTAGGGCTTATTTTTGGCCCTTAAAAACATGAATTCACCCAATACTTGACAGCTGTCAACTAATCGGCTATAACACATAGCGATACGGGGTACCTATACCGTACACAAAGTTCCCCAAAACACCAAACTCCCGTAGCGGGACAGCAACATGAAGATCTCTTCATGCTGCTTTTCAGACTGCCTTAAGGTAGAGCTACGTAAGGTAAGTATGAAGACGCGAGTGTAAGGCCTATTGCTGTAACAAAAAGGCTTGCACACCGTCTTCGTTTTTATTGAACAGGTTTGAAATTTCGCTTCAGCCCTACAGCAGAATAGTCGCAGGTGCTCCTAAAACCACAACCATTCACTATGATAAAAAACCCAGTCACCCTTAGCGTTTTCTTCCCGGCATATAACGAGGAAGCAAACATCCGCGCAGCGGTTGAAGAAGCCGTGCGTGTTGTCGGTGAGTCACCGTACGTGAGTGACTACGAGATAATCATCGTCAACGACGGGAGCCGCGATAATACACTCTCAATAGCAAACGAGTTGCAAGAGGAAATACCGCAGGTTCGTGTTGTCGACCATGGTCAGAACCTGGGATATGGCGCCGCTCTTAAAAGCGGTATTTCAGCTGCCACAAAAGACTATATATTCTTTACCGATGCCGACCTCCAGTTCGATATTGTCGAGCTGCAAAACTTATTAGTACATCTTTCGAGCTATCCAGTAGTTATCGGCTACCGCGCACCTCGCCGCGATCCGCTTATGCGCCTTCTTAATGCCAAGGTCTGGAATATACTCAACCGCGTACTGTTTGGCCTCAAAGTCCGCGATATCGACTGCGCTTTCAAAGTCTTTCGTCGAGATTTGGTCCAAAATCTACAACTCCGTTCTCATGGTGCAATGATTAGCGCTGAGACACTTATTCGACTTTCTCGCCAAGGTATTGCTATCAAAGAAGTGCCAGTTTCCCACCTCCCCCGCATAGCCGGTTCTCCAACAGGCGCAAAACCTTCGGTTATTATCCGCGCATTCCGCGAAATGATGGGTCTCTACTGGGGAGAGCTTGGTCTTGTTACAAATAAAGAAGTGCTGAAGTTTATGGCGGTAGGAGTACTCAACACGACGCTCGACATTGGTGCGTACTACATGCTCACACGTACAACCGGCTTCTTTGCAGACCACTTAGTTATTGCAAAGTTTTGCTCGTTCCTCGTTGGCACCGTCTCAAGCTTGCTGCTTAACCGCAGCTGGACCTTCGGACTCACTTCGCGCCTCTCAATGGCCGAAGTTGTACGCTTCTATACCGCAACCTCGGTAGCACTTGCTATTAACGTTGCCTCTATGAACTTCCTCATCAAGATGGGCGTCTACGACCTTGTGGCACTCTTGTTCACCACTGGTATCACCCTTTCGTTCAACTTTATACTTTCGAAGTTCTGGATCTTCCGCAAACAAGAAAAACCTGAACTCGTAAGTCAATCCTAAATATGAAAAAGACCCTATTCATGGCAGTGCTCGTCGTTGGTATCGGACTCTATGCAGTCCCCGCTAGTGGCGTGCAAGCAAAAATTAAAACGCACTTCAAATTGCCGGCGTTTGACCTTTCCAACTTTATAACTGCAGACAATACTGCTTCAGCTGAACAAGTACCAGCAGAGGACGCAGCGCCGAACTCCCCTGCAAACGACGCACCGGTGCTTGCATCCACAAGCAACACGCACACCGCCGCAGCAACAGACACTGTAGTTACAGCACCGACACCAGAGCCGTTGCCCACCCCTGCACCCGCAGTGGAACCAGCGTTTACTCCAGCATCGGAAGTAATAACTTTACCTACTCCTTCCCCTTTACCGGTCGTACATACCAAAGCAACTACAAAGTCAAATCCAAAAATAAAAGGAGCCACTACCACTTCAACGACAGCAACCAGCTCTATCCCTTTTGAAGGCACTTTGGGCGCGAGTGTCGCATCTGCCGCCAGTATCTATAGCACTTCATCCCACTTACCACCTGACATGACCCGCCTTCTTCTTGAACTTTCCTTAGTTCTTGGCGCAGCCGGACTAGTACTTGCTCAGGAGCGAGGACTTCGCACCACACTTTCACGCGTATGGGATTAAGAATTTCAGGATTTGTATTGATGGCCGCGGCGTTTTCTATCGTCTCGACTGTCATGTATCGAAACAGCGGGAAAGCTGATATTCCGCTTGTCTTTGCACCTACCCAAGTACTTAATGCCACATGGAACAACTATAAGGATTCCTACATTGAAAAATCTTCAAACCGCACCATTGACCCAGAACGCGAAAATGTAACCACGTCAGAAGGACAAAGCTACACGATGCTGCGTGCAGTATGGGTCGGAGACAAGATAACGTACGACAATTCTTGGAAGTTCACGAAGGACAATATGCAGCACTCGGGCGACGCGCTTTTTTCGTGGCTCTATGGCAAACAGCCAAATGGCACGTACGGTGTTTTGGCTAAAAAAGGTGGCACGACTTCTGCTTCCGACGCTGACTCCGACATCGCACTGTCGCTGGTATTCGCATATGCTCGCTGGCAGGACCCTGCATATTTGACCTCAGCGAAAGCAATTATTTCAGATATTTGGGACAAGGAAGTAATAGTGGTGAACGGCACGCCCTACCTCACTGCAGACAACCTAGAAAAATTATCAGACAAACCAACCGCGCTTATCAACCCTTCATACCTCTCTCCCTACGCCTATCGCTTGTTTGCAAAAATTGACCCCGCGCACCCATGGGGCAAACTTGTAGATTCTTCGTACGCCATTCTTCAAAAAAGCATTACCTCACCGCTTGGAAAAACAAAAGGCAGTCTTCCCCCAGACTGGAT
>JAYUDS010000056.1:0-4167 GCA_043739595.1 Candidatus Adlerbacteria bacterium
TTTCCTCGCATAAGCTTCGCCGCAATACGAGGATCCTCTGGACGTATTTTTATATCTCTGCTGCTTTTGGCAAAACTTTCCTGTTTCTTTTCCAGCAGCGCTTGTATGGTTGAACGGCCGTCGCCGACAACACTGAGCGGGATCCTTTCATATGCAGAGATAATTTTGTCGTCGAGTACGACTATGCGGTAATCTTTTCCAGTAACAGGAGTCTGGACCAGTGCGACTCGGTCGAGTTTAAAGATGCGGCGCATAGCACTGTAAAAGTCACGTCGGGAATGGACAAGCGCTACTCCATTCCCTTGGCTGCCGCTGTTGGGTTTGACGATGACCGGCATCCCGATCTTTTGTGCATAACGGTACGCCTCGTCAATGTTGCGCGGCGAGTCTACGACTTTTGCCCAGTCAGAAGAGAAAAAGGTCTGGCCCGGAACCGTTGGGTAGCCCATACTCTTCATAAAGAAGTTTGCGTAGTCTTTGTCCTTGGATATCTCAGAAGCACCCAGCGTGTTCAAGTCGAGGCTCGAGTAGCGAAAATAGCGTTTTTTACCGCTCTGGTACACTATCTGGCCTGCGATATTCCACTCATTCTCCATTACTACTTTTGCGCCAATTCTAGGAGCAATTTTGCGGAAGATTTCGCCGACAAGTGGGCCTCCATACGTGCTTTTGTGCATGATTCTTTTCCTTGGTTGTGGCATCTTTTACAGATATTACAATCAAAAACATATATGTCAATATTATGCCTTGTTTTTTTTATACCTTAAATGCAACTTCCCGAACAGAGGAACATAAAGGTCGTCGTCTATAGGGATAATAAGTTCTCTCCGATTAGTGCGATCTTTAAATTCGACAGGCGCATCTTCAATTATTGCCAACGGCTTTTGTTCATTTCCTTCTCCCATGAGCAATACTGCAGACCCAGCCAAACTGTCTGCAATGTCGACGCGGGTCATTTTGAGTATTCGGCCAAATATGTCGGGACCGCCTCGATAGTCTTTTATGCCACCAAAACCGGCATACCCAAGCGCAACTCCCACAACTCCTGCACGAAGAGGCAAAACTCGACTGTCAGTGATGAGAACGCCAAGACGTGTGATGTTGTAGTGTTTAAGCAGCGCTTTTCGAAGCCGCGAAGCTGCCAAAAAACTATTTCTAGGCAAAAGTATTAACTTACCGTTGGCGTTCGACTCATCAATGCCTGCGGCAGCCATGAACATGCCGTCTTTTATAGTCAGCCAGACATATTTGGTTGGAACAGCCCACTCGCTTTCCTCCATAATTATTTTTACCTTATCAGCTGGGGCAGCGGTACGACGTTCAGAAAGTGCAACAATTTTTGACGTAACCGTAAGTATGGCACCGTCAGGCAGTCGCGGAATATGTGCAACTATAAAATGTTCAAGGTTTTCTCCTTCTCTAAACAATCGAGTGTGTATAGCTTTAATTTTCATATATAAAAGTTATAAGGTATTACATTTTTGTAAAGAAACTGCCGCACACAAGCGGCAGTTAGGTTACTAAGGAACTCTACGCACTCCGAGACATCCTCTGGCTAAAAATTCTTGCATAGGCTCTTCCACGACTCCGTTTTTCCATTTAGTGGCATGAATGATGGTATTTTCTCCAGTTGCTAAGCCGACATGGCCGAAGTCGTCCTTGTGTATGTGGTAGTTGGAGCGTGGCACAAAAACAAGGTCTGCCATGTCGATATCAATAAGATCCACGCGGATCGCGTCGGGCCAGATAAGCAGATGGTCGGGCAATAGTACTCCAGCTGCATCCCAAAGCCATTGCATAAATCGGAAGCAATTGAATACCCGAGGGGCTTCCTCATGGGTTGCGTTTCTTCTGTAGGAAGAAACGCCAATGCATGCGCGCGCCCGTTGTATAAGTTGTTTTTTAACTGGATCACTCGAAACATTCATAACAGTGCCTCCAATGAGAAATTGATAGGGTGTTTAATGCCGCTTTGTATTCCTACATGTAGCTGGACCAGGTTGAAGTATTTTTATTCTGCAACATACTTACAGTATAGCTGTTTTACAGGCAACCTCAATGCTGCGGTCTCATTTTATATCCTACCAATGTGCGGTATATTTCAGTCACACTATGCAAAAACAAGTTATCTGTGCTACTGGCAATCAGGTCAAATTTGACGTCATATCAGCTGCCCTCGCGCCGCTTGGAGTCATACTTTTACAAAAAAAGCTTGAACTAACAGAAATTCAGGCCACTTCAGTAGGAGACGTGGCGCGATTTACCGCACAAAGGGCATTCGAACTTTTACGCACCGATGTTATCACAACCGACGCAGGGTGCTCGATAGAAGCGTTGCGCGGTTTCCCTGGGCCCTATATCAAATATGTTAACGAGTGGTTTACCGCAGACGACTACCTGCGGCTCATGCAGGGCCAGCAAAACAGAAACGCGAGTTTTCAGGAAGCGCTGGGTTGCTGCAAAGCCGGTAAGGAGTCTGTGGTGTTTGTACGCGACCTGCCGGGCACCTTGGCGCAAAAGGCAGGGGCAAAAAGTACGTACACTTCATTTAATGAAATTTTTATTCCGGAGGGTTTCGACAAGGTCTCTTCAGAAATCGCACCCGACAAAATAGTGCTCTGGGCGCAAAAAACCGAGGACCCAAACTTTTGGCAGCATGTCGCCGATTATTTTTTGAAATAAAACGACATGAAAAAATTTGCTAAGTTATCCAAAATCTGGACTTCGGGCACACTGACCCTCAGATTCCTATGCCGTATGGCATGCCTGTTCGGATAGACGGTAAAAATAAAAAAATATTCGTTAATTTTTAAATTACATATATGGAACCGTGCAACATCCTTAAAATAATAACGCCTAAAAAAATCCAACTACATGGCCTATGGTTAGGACCAGCCAAACCACGACGGGTACTTGTCTTTGTGCATGGTCTGGGCGGTTCGGCGTTTGACACTTGGCTCGCAGAGCACTGGGTAGACACACAGACTGCTGTGGTAACTTTTAGCAACAGAGGACATGACAAGGTCGCTAAGATACGCCAGCTCGATAATACAAAAAAAGGATACCATTCGGTTTTGGGCGGTGTATCACACGAGGTGTTTGAAGATTGTGTAGATGACATCGCGGGCGTGGTCGAGTCGGTGCGTAAAATGGGTGTCAAAGAAATATACCTCGCTGGCCACTCAACAGGTTGCCAAAAGTCTGTGTACTATGCGAGCAAGAAAAAAGACACAGTTGTGAAGGGTCTTATTTTGCTTGCGCCAATAAGTGACTATGCGGGAGCCATAAAATTTTATGATAAAAAAATACTTGCAAAAGCCATTAAAGCGGCAATGGCGTTAGTTGCAAAGGGTGCACCCCACGAACTCCTGCCGAGTGCTGTGTGGCCGGACCGTATGGACGCCCAACGTTTTTTGAGCCTGTATACGCCAGACAGTGTCGAAGAAGTTTTTAGCTATGCGCAGCCAAAGAAGAATCCGCGTGTTTTAAAGTCGGTCCTTCTGCCTATCTTGAGCATTTTTGCCGAAGAAGATGAGTATGCAGACAGGCCGGCAGAAGAAATTAAAAATTGGTTTGCACAGTCTGCAAAATCGGTAAAATTGGAAACGGTTATTGTGCCAAACGCTCTGCACGGCTTCCAGGGTAAAGAAAAGGCCGTAGCAGAAGCTATAAAACTCTGGATTAAATAAAGTACCACTAACCTATACCCACATATGCACCCAGAAGAATATCTAGACTTAGTAGACGAGAACGACCATGTGATAGGCCGCAAGCTGCGCGCCGAGATATATGCCGAAGGGCTCGACAATTTTCGCGTTATCAACGTGTTTCTTATAAACTCCCTTGGGCAGCTTTGGATACCGCGGCGCACAGCAAGCAAAGCGACCTTTCCTTTGGCGCTGGATTTTAGCGCAGCGGGGCATGTGGAAAGCGGGGAGACCTACGACCAAACATTTGTGCGTGAAGTCGCAGAAGAGTTGAATATCGATGTTACAAAAGTCCCGCATCGCGTGCTCGGACAAATGGGCCACAAAGACGGCGCGCCGCTATTTATGAAAATTTTTGAAATACAGTCTGACGAAGTGCCCGACTACAACCCCGACGACTTCACCGAGTACTTTTGGCTGAAACCGGAAGAGTTGCTGGCCAAAATCGAGCTGGGTGAAC
>JAYUDS010000057.1:0-4060 GCA_043739595.1 Candidatus Adlerbacteria bacterium
CATTACCCAAGAGAGCATACATGAGTATGCCCGCATGAGCGGAGATAATAACCCACTTCATCTTCAGCACGGAGTGCCACATGGGATGCTGCTGCTGACCTGGTTGCCTACTTTACTTGAACCTGTTTTCTCTTCTTTTATTGAGGGAGGAGTTAGCCTCATCGATGAGGGGTGGGAGCGGATCCAATACAAAGGGTTTGGCCGTGTTGGTCGCTTTGTGTGTGCACGACTCAAAGTATTTTCAACACAAGTCGTGCCTGGAAAGCGAGACGTCACCTTCTCGTGCATTATTACCATTGGTCTTAAGAGAGGGGAAGGCGAACCCACTGTGATCGTGACTGGTTCACGTACGCTTCGCTGCTTCAAAAAATGACATCTATAGAAAGAGCGCCCAATAATTGGGCGCTCGTTTTTTTGCATTAATTTAAATCTAGAGCTAGATGAGCCCTGCTTTCTTCAGTGTCTTGTAGGCACCATTTTTGGCGATGGTCTTGATAGCTTGGGTCGAGAGTGTGAGCGTAATAGTTTTATTTATCTCTGGCACAAAAATGCGCTTCTTCTGCAGGTTTGGCTGGCGGCGCACTTTGCCGGTCGGGTTAAATTTGGTAGCACGAATACGGTTGCTGTAGCCGCCGCCGACTTGCGAACCCTTATGTGTTACTGGACAGATTTTAGCCATGCGATTTTGCCGAAATCGTACCCGATTCTGCTGGATCGTGCCGAATCATCCTCTGAGATTCAGTTTGTCCTTTAGACGCGACCGTTTTTAGCCTTAGTATGCTATCATCATTTTGACAATATGCAACTCGACCTTATATTCTCACTCGTCATACTTATCGTCTCGGTCATTCTCCATGAGGTGGCACACGGCTATATGGCAAACTACCTCGGCGACCCCACCGCAAAACTCCAAGGCAGGCTGACCCTTAACCCTATTAGCCATATTGACCCTGTCGGCTCTATATTGTTGCCTCTTATGCTGGTACTTACTAACTCGCCCATACGCATTGGCTACGCGAAACCTGTGCCGTACAACCCACACTACCTTCCGGGCAAATATGACGAGGCGCTCGTTGCGGGAGCGGGACCTGGCACAAATATTCTCCTTGCGTTGGTATTTGGGCTCTTAATACGCTTTGGCTCAACGAACATGAACCCCGCTCTTTTTAATGCGTTTGTCATAATCGTATTTACCAATATAGGCTTGGCGCTTTTCAACCTTGTGCCTATCCCGCCGCTCGATGGGTCAAAGGTGCTTGCGGGGATTTTACCTGGAGGAGTCGGCCGCGCGTATGCGGACTTCCGCGCTAATTTTGAGCGGTTTGGAGTGCTTACGGGAACACTGGTACTTTTGGTATTGCTGTATGTGTTGGGTCCCTACTTCAATATTGCGGTTGCTTCAGTGTTTCATATTTTGACTGGACATGGATTGTAGAAAGTCCCTGCTAGTTGCAGAATGATGGCATATATAGTACAGTCGTTTCACTCCCGAAGGCGGGATTTTTCAATGGCCTGAGGCCAAAATACACAAAGTCAGATGGCACGAATATCACAACTTGTCCGCAAAGGACGCACCAAACAAATCCGCAAATCAAAAGCGCCTGCTCTTCAGCGTGGTTTTAATAATCTCAGCAACCGTCCCATTTTCTACCCGTCTCCCTTTAAGCGCGGCGTTTGCACCAAGGTAACCACGATGACTCCCCGTAAGCCAAACTCAGCAATTCGTAAAATTGCTCGAGTGCGTCTCACCAACGGACAAGAAATCACCGCCTACATTCCCGGCGAAGGTCATAACCTCCAAGAGCACTCAGTGGTGATGGTTCGCGCAGGCCGTGTAAAGGATATCAACGTCCGCTACCAAGTGGTACGCGGCCGACTCGATGCTGCCGGTGTCGACAAACGCAATGTATCTCGCAGCCGTTATGGTGTGAAGCGCAAGAAGTAATAACGAAGTTATTCTTCTCGCGATTCACACATAAAGCAGAGAGGAAAATAAACAAAAAATTTCAATATAATAACAATTTATGAGACGACCAGTAAAAAATCGAAATATCGTTGGTGCCGACCTTAAATTCAACAATGTCCGCGTTGAGAAGTTTATCAACTCGGTTATGTGGGATGGTAAAAAATCGACAGCAAGAAAGGTCGTCTATGATGCGTTTGACATTATTGTCGAGAAAGCAAAAGTAGAAAGCCCCGTTGAACTCTTCGAGACCGCTATCCGAAATGTTGGACCGCAAATGGAGATCCGCTCCCGCCGTGTTGGTGGTGCAAACTACCAGGTCCCGCGTGAAGTGCGCCCAGAGCGCAAGCAGGCGTTGGCCTACCGTTGGATACTCACTGCAGCGCGCGCTCGCAAGGGTATGCCTATGTCTGAGCGTCTCGCGGCAGAGTTGATGGCTGCTGCCAATAACGAAGGCCCAGCAGTCAAAAAGCGCGAAGACACCCACCGCATGGCCGAAAGCAACAAAGCGTTTGCTCACTTCGCTTGGTAATCTATATTTAATTTCAAAACAAAAAACCGCCGGACAAAAAGCTGGCGATTTTTTGTATGTAACGATAGAACGAACGAAAACTTTGTGTATGACAGTAGTGGTAATGGTTTTGGCGATTAAAAATATATTGCGACACTGCAGTTCAAAAAAGAAAAACTCCCGCTTCCGGGTGAGGGAAGGGGAGTTGAGCTTAAGAACCTGGAGGGGTCGGAGGGATAGGAGAAGAAGTACAGTTGTCCACAATTTCTGGGTGAGTGAGGAGTACGTACACGTCGAGTCTTTCCACTGCGGTAACTCCTCCGGCTCTGTAGGCCTGTTTGAGTAGATTGTCAGAAATTCGTCGCATAAGTTGGTCGGTGATGCAGGCAGCATCTGCAGTGCATTTATGGTGTAGTTTACATGCTTGGTACAGCACCTCTTCCATCGTCGTTGGAGGAGCCGGCACCTGCTGAGCTTGGGAACGCTCGCCGACCAGCAACGTCAAGACAGCCAAGAGAAATAAACGCAACGGTCGCATCATGTACCTCGTTCTTTGTTCCATGTTATATCTACAACAAAATGTAGTGCTTGTACAGCTTTTCGCTACATAAAGAAAAGAACTCTCCCAAGAAAGGAGAGCCCTCGATGCCGCTGCTACTGTTTTTTGCTTGGCGGCCCATATAGGAAACTAGCTGTGCGGCGAGCCGCTTTTGCGACCCCATTTTGCTCCGCTCCGCGTGCCCAGACGCCGAAGCGGACGAAAACGAAAGCAAAGATACTTCCGAATATGACCGCGTACCATTGCTTGCCGTATAGGTGTAAGCGTTGCTCGAATATCATTTCGAGGGCGTTTGGGCAGACCAGGCCCATAAACCCAAACATAAAGCGGTCTGTCCAGTTTTCGGTCGGAACATACAGGTCCCGTACGATTTTCGATATCGGATACATTACGTGCCTCCTCAGGGACTCCTGAACACAATTCTAGCATTATTTTGTCGATTTGTCCAGGATTCCAAAATTATAATGGGATAGAAAAAAGGACCCAAAAGGGTCCTAAGTTTGAGATCTACTTCTTCCTTAATGCTGGAAGATACCGTTGTTCTGCTGGTCAAACAGTATGGAAGGGTCGGGAATGCCACCACTTGTCGGGCCACCAGGAAGCATCTGCACATTACTGAAGTCAGTTGCCGTACCGCCGCCTTTCAACAGTGTCTGGTCAGTCAGAAGATAGTCGAGCATTTTCGCAGCAAAACTCTGCGGAGTGATCGCTGTCCCTTCTGCGTTGAGGTCATGGAAGGCTGCGAAGGTGTTGGTGACTAATGGGTAAGCGGCCGACCCGGCAATGCCACCCCAGTTCCCGTTGATGATTGAACCGATTCCGCCGCCCACATTGAGAGAAAGAGCAGTCGCAGCATCGGCCGCTGGATAGGAGAACAGAGTCTGCATGAAGGGCGAGTCCTTTCCGCTCGGTCCTTCAAACGGTGTTTGCGCTCCATTCCAGATGATAGGCGGACCCGATCCTTCGGCCCCGACAAGCATCGCTTGTTGTCCTTCTGGGGATACATCTCCTCGGTACACAGCGGCCT
>JAYUDS010000058.1:0-4040 GCA_043739595.1 Candidatus Adlerbacteria bacterium
TTGGGGAATGTAATAGAGCCGTTCGCTATTGTCGAGGAATACGGCACTGATGCACTGCGCTATTACCTGGCCCGTCATATATCCCCCTTTGAAGATAGCGACTTTACTATGGAAAAATTCAAGGAGGCGTATAACGCCAATTTGGCCAATGGTGTAGGTAACATAGCCGCACGCATTTTGACCCTTTCTCAAACCCATCTCACCGTGCCTGTGCCCATTGCTGAAGTGCCCTTCCCTAAGGAGTTTACGGTCGCGCTAGAAGCCTATCAGGTACATCATGCTGCCGACTACATTTGGAGCCGTATACAAACTCTGGATCAAAAGATAACCGAAACAGCCCCTTTTAAAGTGGTCAAAACGGACCCTGTACGTGGAAAGGAGCTTATTGGTGAGATGGTGGTTGAACTTGCGGGTATAACGAGCATGCTAGAGGCGTTTCTTCCTGACTGCGCGCGTAAAATTAGAGAAGCTATTCTTGCAAACAAAAAACCTGAAACGCTTTTTCCGCGTAAGGACTAATGATGCAATACTTTGACGCCCATACCCACGTGCAGTTTGCTGCCTATGACGAAGATAGGGAAGCCGTGTTCCTCCGTTCGCTTGAAGCGGGCGTGGGCATGAACCTGGTGGGTACACAGCTCGATACGTCAAAAGCTGCAGTTGAGTGCGCTCGGACCCACAATGAGGTGTGGGCAAGCGTTGGTTTGCACCCTATCCATACGAGTAAATCATTTCATGATGAAAAAGAGTTGGGTGAAAATGGGAAAGCGTTCACGTCACGCGGAGAAGTGTTTGACTTTGCTGCCTACGAGGCATTAGCGCGAGAACCGAAAACCATTGCCATAGGTGAGTGCGGACTCGACTACTTTCGGCTTGATGAAGATACCAAGAAAGTCCAAATGGAGGCTTTTGTAGCACAGATAGAGCTTGCAAACACCGTGGGGAAACCGCTTATGCTTCATATTCGCTCAGGTAAGGAAACACGTCTGCGACGTAGTAACGCCGAGCATGGCGAAAGTGAGAACAGTGCCTACGATGACGCTATCCAATTGTTGAAGGCACACGCAAAGGTCCAGGGCGATGTACATTTCTTTGCAGGGAAATGGGAGACTGCCAAGAAATTTCTTGATCTTGGTTTTACTTTGTCATTTACCGGGGTAATTACGTTTACCCAGGATTATGAAGAGGTTGTCCGCAATACGCCACTGGACATGTTGTTGTCGGAGACCGATGCGCCCTATGTCACTCCTGCCCCAAACCGTGGCAAGCGCAATGAGCCTATGTATATCCCCGACATTGTGCGGAAAATTGCAAACATAAAAAGTATTTCCGAAGAGGTGGCACAAGTGCAGCTGCTTGCAAACGCTACGCGCGTCTTTTCGCTTCGTTTTTAACTTTATTTTTCAATAACACCAGCCCCGTTACGGGGCTGGGTTAACATGCACATTTGCCGTGCCCAGGAAGCTCGAAAAACCAAATCCACTATTGTGGTCGTATAAATCAAAAATATAGCTTCCCGGTAGTGTGGCAATCTTTGACAAGGTTGTGGTAGCTGCCGGCTGACTCATGATTTGTGTTTGAGAGCCATCCGGGGCAGTTTCAACAATATCAATCCGGTTCATGTTGGTAAGCACTGCATGCGTGGTTAAAAATATATTGCACGCACCGGCGGACAATGTGCACCCTTGTCCACTTACGGTAGCTGTGGGAGCCGTGTCGCTACACGACAAAATGCGACCACCGGGGATAAGGTCAGGCGCAGAACCTCCCCAAGAGTCGTAGGCCACCATGCGCACCAGATGCAGTGCGCCATCTTTTAAAGAATCAGGTGTAGCATAGGAAAAACCATGAGAACCGATAAGACCGTAAGTGGTGTTTATATCAAGCCGACTCATTGCTGTTTCGTAGGTCGGAGTATCTTGAGAGAATCCGTTTAAATCGCTGACTATAAGCCCCAGCGATATGGAAATAGTGGGTTCGTCTGGGTCGTATGCCCAACCGCTGAAAGAAGTGCAGGTAAGTGCGTCAACATTCCCGATGGGAAGTTGGTTTGATACGCCTTTTCTCTGGTTGACGCTAAACCCCACATACGTGCTTGCTGTAGAGCTCGCTCTCGCTCCCATTTCATTTACATAATACCCCGTGCCAATAAAACGCAGATTGTAATGGCCCAGGTCAGCAGGCGCGCTAAACTGCGTACCGCTTTGTATGGGGTCGCCAAACGGTGTGGCAGCTTGCGTTGCAATTAGCTGCGTACCGGACACCAAAGGGTGCATTTCTCCTGTGTATTCAATGAGCCCCTGCATGTTTGCGTTTGAAGGTACTGGTTGGTTATCGTTCACTGCGGTTTTTATTTGCCCAGTCGTTTGTATAGGCATCCCAGGAGAAAAGTCGAACTGGTTTATATTTGCTACGTACATATACATACAGGGGTTGTATCTGTGGCCACGGGTCCCGTCTCCTTCGTTCCATGAATCATACCCGCCCGTGCAAAACGTATCCGCGTGTGCAGGGTGGGGAATCGTCATACTCAAGCAGGTTATGCAAAAAAATAATACAGAAAATAGCAGGTTACTTCTCCTTCGATGTCGAAGCGATATATATACAAGGGATACCCCTAAGACAAAAAGTGCCAAAATCAGCAGCCCCAAGCGAGGAAACAGTAGAGGAGATGCGGTGGTGGCAACCACTTCTTGCTGCGCGAGTAGTATCCCCGTAGAGTCACGCAGCGCCAAGGTCAGATGAGGGTTAGGGCAAGCAGAGGTTACAGCGAGCATCACTTGCATATATACATTTACCAACGGCGCGGTAATAGGTACTGCGCAGTTGTGGCCTCTCTCATCGGTAAGCACCAGTGAGTAAGTGTTGGCACTCGCAGAACCTTGTCCCCTAGAAAACGGAAAATTGTCAGCAGAAGGCGACCACATAAATGATATGACGGTAGTGGTGCCTTTTACAAAAGAGCTCGGATCCATTGAAAGAGTTTGGATTGTTGCACTGGAACCCCGTAGGACATAATGGGCAGTAACGCTATTTGAAACTACCAAGCTATTTTTAAGTGCAACCTGTACGTCGTACGCTTGTGGGGCATGGGCCATAGGCAAACGCAAGGTAATTATTTTTTTCTCATGGGGCCCAAGTGAAATGCTCGCGTGCTCTTCGCCTGTGGCGGAGGCAATTTGTCCAAAAACGGTTCGAGCATGGGTTTCGTAGCTTGGAGATACTATTACTACTGAATTGGCATGATTTTTTACTGCACAGGTAAGTTGCAGGGTTTCTTCAGGCCCTATATCGACCCCTTGAGTCAGAAAATAGTGCGCGGTATCTGCGTCAGTGAGTACACGCAGATAACACGAACTAGGAAGTACCTCTATTCCTGAATCGGGGGTAAGTGTCACTTTTCCTATAGTAGCAATGGCAAACGGGAAGCCGCTGCTGTTTTCACTGGTAAGAACAAGAAGAAACGTGCCGCTGATACCTGGCGGCGCTGTGTACATTATTTCTTTATGGACAGTGGAATGTTCGGCTAGTGTTAGCTTTTCGTCAAAGACTTTTTGGTCCGCTATAGACTGAACATTGTTCGCTTGGGACACAAGTTGCAGCGAAAATTTCACGTCGCGTTGTGGTATGACTCGATTAGTAATATCGAATGAAATACGAAACACGCCTCGGTCATGAGATAATAATTTTGCATTTTGGATGTTGACTGTGGCAATGGTGAGAGTTGTTGGAGCTACCGGCGGGGTAGACGTAGCGGCACCTGCCACAGAGGTACCGCCAAGCCATACAAGAGCCACGACGATACTTCCCAATAGGTGGGAGCGCGAATACATAATATACATATAGTAGCACTCTGTGTACGCCGCTTTTATACAGCGTATATTGCAAATCTGACACCCTGTGGTAGGCTATGCCCATGACCGAAAAGTCGCAGGAGGCTCCCGTAGCCGCCTTAACCCAAGCGAAAAAAGATATGGTACCCGTATATGAATTGGGCTACCATATCGTACCCACTGTCCAGGAGGACGGTGTATCTGCTG
>JAYUDS010000059.1:0-4014 GCA_043739595.1 Candidatus Adlerbacteria bacterium
TGGGCCTGTTGCATAACCCGTTGAACCGGAATATCCAATAACTTGGCCAGTTGACACCTTGTCACCTTTTGAAACTCCAATCGTGGATAAATGAGCATAAATAGTAGAAAGACCATTATCGTGTTTTATAAAAACCCATTTTCCATACGAAGCATTTGGACACGTCACGTCGGTGTTGCCGGTTCCCAGCACAATACCAGTGCGCGCAGATTTTATAGGAGACCCTGGGGAAGCTCGAAGATCGATAGCATTGTGGCCTTTTCCGTTATAGACCTGTGGGTTTGCTGTTGCAAATGGTGTGTTGCCAAAGTATTGCGTTATGCGGGGGTCGTCTACCGGCCACTCAAGCGAGCCAGCCCCATTTTGAGGAAGACTCCCCTTGCTCACTTTGAGCTTCAGCTGGGATTCGTAATTAAGAAGGTCCGACTCAAATTTTGATTGTTCGGCCTTCTTTTTTGCTAACTGTGATTGGTAAGTTGTTTCTTTATTTTTTGTTTCTGTCAGTAATTCTGTTTGGGTTTGCCTGCCTATTGCCAAACTTTTTTGTTGTTGCCCCAGGCTTTGTTGCATCGTAGCGAGTTCTAAACGTTTTCCTTGTGCCGTCGACTTAGATAACTCTAAATTTTGCTTGAGATTCGATAGGTCTTTTATTTTCCCTTGCAAATCGGTGCGAAGTGCAGCCAACGAGGTGGCTTCATCGAACAACGAGGAAAGCGTACCGCCCGTTAAAATAACAAATGCTACTGGTTCGTCTTCTGCTCTTTGCAACTGCCCTATGGCGTTACCCACTTCGGACCGAACAGTGACTATTTGAGTTGTTGTGGTCGAAATACTCCCCGCGAGTTTGCCTATCTCATTGTCCTTTTGTGAAATTTGAACCGTAGTAAGAGATATGGATTTTTGCAGTTTTTTTATATTCAAATCGAGTGCTTTAATGGCGTTTTGAAGCGTTTGCTTGTCTTTGCTGGTTGCCGTCAACTGCTGCTTTAGCTGTGCTATTTGTTTTTTAAGATCGTCAATTTGTGTGGTGCTTTGGACAATTGAATCCTGCAGCTCGTTCACTGATTGAGCCCGGGTCACATAGACACCGGTCAGGGTAGCAAGAAAGCTGAGACCGAAAAAAAGAGCAACAGCAAATACAGAACGCAGGACTCGGGGCATTACCCTATCTTAAAGCAAATGGCTCGCATCCTCAATGCGTTGAAGTGTGCTGTCTTTCCCGAGCAGACTCGCAAGTATGAATGGGTCAGGAGATTTTTCACGTCCAGAAAGAGCCACGCGCATAGGCCACAACACTGAAGCCCTCCCCGCTTCTGTTGCGTAAGGGTATACCGCCTCTTTTATAGTTGCCTCGGTGAAGGGTTCACAGTCTTTAAGTATTTCAACAATTTTTTCAAGGTGCGCTTTTGCCGTGGGAGCGTCCGTTTTGGCGCCTTTAAGAAGAAGTTCAGCAGATCCTTTTTCAATCGCTTCTTCCATAAAAGAAAATTCTCCCTCATTAAGGAGAAGTACTGCCTCCCCAAAGGTTTGCGCGCGCTCTTGAAGCAAATGTGCAATAGCCTCGAGGTACGGAGGTGTCTGAATATCTTTTGTTTTCATATAACTCAGTAACCGTTCCAGGTACTGCGTAGGAGTGAGAAGTTTTGAATGCTGGAAATTTAGCCACAATAATTTTTGTTCATCAAATTTAGCACCTCCTTTTTGAAGCTTAGAGATATTAAATGCTTCAATGAGTTCGGTTACCGACAAGACTTCTTTGTCACCTTCCGGATGCCAGCCAAGTAAAGACAAAAAGTTAACCATTGCTTCTGGCATATATCCTTCGGCGCGGTATTCGAGAATGTCTTTTGCTCCATCGCGCTTACTGAGCTTTTTTTTGCCGTCCGGCCCAAGTATGACAGGCATAGTGGCAATATGCGGCCGCATAAAACCGAGTGCATCATAGAGTGACAAAAATTTTGGCGTCGAAGAAATGAACTCCTCTCCACGCATGATATGAGTCACTTCCATGTCATGATCATCTATCACATGTGCGAAATTATAGGTCGGGTACCCATCGCTTTTTATAAGTATAAAGTCATCGAGTGCCTCCTCACCAGCCGACAGTTTGCCACGTACTATATCTTCCCACTCATAGCGTTTTATCTCGGGTACGCGAAATCGAAGCGGTTTGAGGCCGTCCCAGGAGCTCGTTTCTATGGGTCGATGGTTACGGTACAAAAATGGTCTTTTTTCATCTTCCGCTTTTTTTCTAAATGTTTCAACTTCTTGCTCGGTGTATGGGTCCGGGTATGCAAACCCTTTTTCAAGTAACACACATGCCCATTTTTTGTAATTCTCGAGTCTGTCCGACTGCTTTATCGGACCTTCGTCAATATCGAGCCCAAACCATTCCAATGATTCGACAATATGTGCGATAGAGCCTTCCACTTCGCGGTCTCGGTCAGTGTCTTCAATACGAAGAATAAACTTGCCAGCGTGTTTCCGAGCAAAAAGCCACGCATAAATAGCTGTCCGAACACTTCCGACATGCATAAACCCTGTCGGGCTTGGGGCAAAACGTGTGACAACTTTATTCAGATTCATGAGAGAGGGCTATGGCGAGCAATGCTTCTGCAATGGTACGTGCAGCGTCTACGCGAGCGTACGAGCGAGCTGCGTTACCCATCGCGCGTGCAATGTTTGGATGTTCTAAGATGCGGTCAATTTCGGACATAAGCACGCCAGGTTTGAAGTTTGCTTGGTCAACAACGGTTGCGGCGCCGCTTTTAGCATATGCAAAAGCATTTTGAGTCTGATCATGTGAAATTTCCTCTGGTATGGGGACCAAAATCGATGGTATGCCCCAGGTGGCTATCTCAAAAATACTTCCTGCACCTGCGCGTGATACAACGAGTTTAGCAACACCAGCGGTCATGCGAATAGCTAATTCGTTAAGATAGCCAAACGGACGATAACGGTTTTGGTTAAGAGTGTCGCCCAATGCAATTTGGGCGCGGCCTTCAACCTCTACTATGTTTGCTTCACCGGTTTGATGGACTATTTGGTATTTCTCTACCAAACGCGGGAGTGCTGCTAGGATGGCGTCATTAATCGCAACTGAACCCTGTGAGCCTCCAATCACCAATATAATTGGGATCAGCGGATCAAGTTTTAAAAATTCGTGTGCTCCTTGGCGAGCAGGAATCAACAAAGACTTTCGTATTGGGTTGCCGGTGTGAGCAACTTTGTCTGAGGGGAAGTATTTGGCTGCTTCAGGAAACGAAATAGCAATTTTAGTTGCAAATTTTCCTGCCCATTTGTTGACACGGCTTGGGACTGCGTCTGTGGCGTATATAACGACGGGGATGCGTAGCACGCGCGCGGCAAATAGTGTTGGGAAGCTGCCGTAGCCCCCGACGCCAAACACAACGTCAGGGTATAGAAAGAACATACGCCACAATGACCACATGATACCCCACGCAGTTTTAAGTGCGTCGGTCACATTCAGAATAGAAAAGTAATGGCGTATTTTACCTGCCGGTGTTTTGATATATGTGATGTCATTTTGGAACAACAAGTCCTGGTCATAGGGCTCGGGCGCAGCATAAAAAAGCTCAGGTTGAATGAGCTTTCGGTCATGCACCAAGTCGCGTACCCCTTCGGCTACCGCGATAATTGGGTAAAAATGCCCGCCCGTTCCTCCTCCTGTGAATAAAATTTTCATGTCTCTCTACCAATGTACCAAAAATCTCCTCCCCATGCTTCCGCTTCTGCACTTGACGAAACTAGCTTCTCATTCTGCGAGAGATATTGAGGATAACACCCACTTCGGCCAAGGCGAGCGCGAGCGCTGTGCCACCATGGGACACGAATATGAGCGGGACACCGATAAGTGGTACCAAACCAAGTGCTGAACCAATGTTGAAAAATGATTGGCCCACTATCAGCAAGACTAAGCCCACCGCTATAAGCCCACCGAAGGGGTCAGGAGCCCTGGCTGCAATTCGGAGCCCTAAAACGCCAAATATGGCG
>JAYUDS010000060.1:0-4010 GCA_043739595.1 Candidatus Adlerbacteria bacterium
TCGCAGGTGTACGTAACCGCATGTACTGGTGTTGGAGTACCAGACCCCAAGAATTTTGCGAATAACGGCGCGTCACGGTATACCCACAAGACAAATCCACACAGCATGAGGAATAGAATGCCTATTGCCGCGGCCATAGAACCTGCACGGGGCTTCCCGCTTTGCATAGAATCTAACATAGTGTGCAATGTTTTGTTTCTCCTACACCTGTTCGTGTCGCAATGCACCAATAGCGAGTGACAGAGATGCTGCTGCTATTGTAATGTCCCTGAACACAATTTCGAATTGAGAAAAATCGAACGTTACAATACCCAAAAGGACAGCCGTTGCAACAAGAGAAGGCAGAAATATTTTTTTATCCGATAGTATCCACAACGCTATCGTCGCTTCCATTGCACCAAAAGTGTGCAACAACACCATGTCCGGGACATGACCACGCAAGAAGGTCGGGAAGTACCCTATCCAAGAATCTGGCGAAAACAATGCATCTATAGCCGGATACAAGAAGGCAAATGCTACCCCAAGTCGAAGAACAAGATGCTCCATTTTCTCATACTTCATGAGAATAACTATTTAACGATCACTACAGCTTCAGCGGCAGGATTCAAATGGTCATGATAGTCCCACGACCCACTTTTGTTGAAGGTAAAACTATACGAACTTCCGGGCAAACACTGGTCAAACGAAAGTGTGGCTCCAGCAGCACAATGCTGTTGTCTTGAGGTGCCGTCATATGCAGTGTGCGTCGGATGTTCGTTGGATGCTACCCACATGCGGCCAGCGGTGTCTTTAAATGTGACGGTACCGCCCTTGGCTATTGTCACAGAAGCAGGAGTAAATGCTTTTCCATCGTACGAGACAGTTACCGCCATAGAGGCAGCCCCTGTGGTGACTCCTGCTGTCGCAGACGTATCTACCGTAGTCCCCGCAGGTGTACTCGTGGTGCTCGTTTGGCTCGGCTGATAGTCCGCGCCTGGGTTTGAGTTTACTTGTGTTTGGCCATTCGGGGTCCCCCCAGTATCGGTCGTCGTAGCAGTTTTTACTGATGGACTTTGCTGACTCAAGAAATAGGCGCCTAGTCCTAATATAACAAGCACAACAATAACGGTTCCTACCATCGTTGAAGATTTCATACGAAAGAAATTAGTTAGATGAATACCACATCAGTATAGCATAACGGCTTTTTTGATAGATTTTCTAAGCTACGCGCTCCCAATTAAAAGCCCCGCTGCCACCACTAACCCGCCACCGAGTACCACCTGCAGAGCAGAAAGCAAAAAACTCATCCTAAAGAAATGGTAGCGTATGTACGCGATAGCGATGAGTTCAAGTCCGACGACAATGTACGCGGTATACAGCGCTGCATCTAAATGCGGAATAAGAAACGGGAGTGTGTGTACGATGCCGCCAAAAAAAGTCATCGCGCCAATGATGGCTCCGCGAGTGAACGGGTGCCCGCGCCCTGTTTCGTGGCCCGTGTCTGAAAGCGCTTCAGCGAAAGCCATACTGATTCCTGCTCCGGTTGCCGCTGATGCACCAATTAAGAACGTCACATGCGGGTTGTGTGATGCAAAAGCTGCTGCAAAAAGCGGCGCAAGCGTTGAGACAGAACCATCCATAAGACCCACCAATGCTGGCTGGACCACTTGTAAGAGAAACTTTGTATCGATGGGCTTTTCGTGTGCCACGGTTTTTGTAGTCATATTCTATCACGAGCTAAGGCGTATCTCCTTGTAGCGTTGTATACACGACAAGTCTCCGGTCATACGTTTTTTTTCCTGCAACCCACGCTCCTTCGCACGTAATAAGGTTAAGGCGCACAATGTCAGCCTGGTTAAACACCACCTCATTTGGTACGGCATCATATGCGTACTCACGAGTGTCGCTCACAATAAACCGCAAGGTTCTTCCTTCTTTTGTGGTGACGAATACACTTTCTCCAATTTTAATATTTGCTAAATGTTTAAAAACCCCATCCAAGCCAAGTCCGTTGTCGACATGACCGTCTATAACTGCGCTCCCTACTTGGCCGGGCACCGTGCCGTCTTGGTACCAAGCAACATCCGTAAAATTATTCGGCACACCCATATGTCCTTTAGCATTTACGCCAACATACTGCACATCTGCATCTATTTTTAATGAAGGAATAGCAAGATGTACAGGATTTTCTTTTGGAACGACAATACTTTTGTGTGATTTCATCGCCAATGAATAGGTAGAGTTTTCTGGTGCATACCACACCGCACGCACGAGTGTTGCCACGAAGACGGCCATTCCCAGGACGACCAGTACGAGTGCTGCGATGATTTTGATTCGATGTAACAACATAGAATAAGAATTTCGAGAAAGAAAACAGTCCCGCAGCTTACTTGCTCGCGAGACTGTATTCCGTTTCGAGCGATCTCGTTAGTTAGCGTAGTGTTGCCTTGCGTGCAAGGAAGACCCCACCGAGCGCTACAGCAAGTGCTGAAGCTGCAAGAAGAAGTGCGTTTGTTGCTGCGTCGCCGCCATTGCCTGTGTTAGGAGTGCCCGGAGTAGCTGCAGTAGTACTCATATTCGCATCAGATGCGCCTGTAGTACCGGTCACAGTGCTTCCAGTGTTAGTTGAGCCAGTAGTGTTTGTCGTACCAGTTGAGCCGGTAGAAGCACCTACTGAGCCCGTACCAGTTGAGCTAGCAGTCATAGATGTTCCTGCTGTGCCTGTAGAACCTGTGGTTGCACCAGTTGAGCCTGTTGTTGTGCTCGTTTGTGCGAACGCAAGGCCAGTACTGCTGAGAAGAAGTGCAGTCGCTACTGCTGCGCTACCCACGAATTTTGCTGTTTTCATAAATCGTTTGTGAGTTAGAAGATTAACTGCTCATATACTCGACCTGGAGACGACTATAGATTCTTAGAGATGAAAAATCAATGAACCGCTACTAGCGGGCAAGAGAAAGGCACCGAAGGCAAGAGGGTTGGACTCGTCTTGTTTTAAGGTATCGGTTTCCACATTCACATAGCAAAATAGCCGTCTTATGAGGCTTTTCTATCCAGTGACCGTCCTGTTGGAACGTCTTACGTGGCTCGCGCAGTGGCGAATGCCGCTTTTCTGGCAGTGCTGCATCTTTTTTATCCATGAAGAATTATATTAGCAAATAAACCTTAATTTGTCAATCATTAGAGCGTTGACGACCAGTTTGGCGTTGTCTTACAAAAAAACCTAAACGCTCTCAGCTGAGTATCGTGCAATGAGCCCTCCCCTTACCGCTCGTGCATACACTCTCTTAAAAAAGAGGTACGAAAGTACGAGGTAAACAATTGAAAGACCAAATCCGAAGATCAAAAGGCGGATGTCGTATCCATATCCAAGTACCGTGGCGCGAGCTCCTTCAAACACATAGGTAGGGGGGAGTAGCCGCGAAAATTGTTGCACCCACGACGGCAATACAGATACTGGATACAAAACCCCGATGAATGGCGCCACAAATTCAGGTATCGGCCACACAAACCACTCGGCTGAAGGGCCAAAGCGTAAGACGATAGCTATACTCAAAATACCAAGAGCGGTGCCTGAAATGAATAAGATAAGCAAAAAGAACCATAACAACCAACCATACATAAACACCGATACTCCAAACACAAAGTAGACGAGGACCATCATGACGGCAATACCAAGGACCGCGGTAACGATAGCGGTTGCAACAAGTGAGGTAAGATATTCTTCTATCGTCACCGGAGAGGCAAATATATTTAAAAAGTTTCGTGCCCAGACATCCTCAAAAAACGCGGTAGCGCTGCCATGCATGACCCGTATAGCAAAATTCCATACGACAATAGCGCCCAGGAAAAGTGGTGTAAACTGTGTCCCCCCTCCAAGAGCTGTGAGATATGAACTAAGAAACCCCCACAGAAGAATATCAAAAAAACTCCAACCAAAAATCTGTACAAAACGAGTAGGATTGTCGCGAATGAGATACATCTGACGCAAAAAGAGCGCATATATACGAGTTGAGTTCATAGATTATTCTAGC
>JAYUDS010000061.1:0-9817 GCA_043739595.1 Candidatus Adlerbacteria bacterium
TTTTGACGAAATTTTTTGCCACCCCACCTTCCGCCTCGGAACGTCCGGAGGGACGTAGGCGGTTTTTGCCTTTCGCAAAGCCTTAAACAAAAACAACGCTCCGGTTCACAAATGCTAAAAAAGCAGAGTAGTCTGCTTTTTCTTAACGCTTTTGTGCCCCTGGCAGGAATCGAACCTACATCACATCCTCCGCAAGGATGAATCCTATCCGTTGAACGACAGGGGCGAATAAACAATCAGTACAATATAGTATCAGCACTAAAGTAGCAATCGCACGCAGTGGGACTAGAGGCCTAAAAGTTCGGCGACATGTTCGCCGAAGTGCGGGTGTTGCTCTTCTTCTTCAATAAACTGGAGGAGGTAGTTCCGCACCTCATGACCGTGGCTCATGTCCTCCAGCGGCAAGCTGATATGGGGGTGGAGGTACCCATGAGTGGTGAAGTAGAGCCAGAAACGCTCGGGCACTTCGTGGGCACGGTGGGCAAGCGGCTCGTCAACAGCAACCCAAAAAGACTGCACGGCGTGGTACTTGTACAGCGTACCGTCTACGTTGATACCCCGACCGTCAATTTGTACATGGTGTTCGCGAGGACCCCGCACCGCAAGAACTCCTATAGAAAGCGCGCCAATAAGAATAATGCCCGCAAGCAAGATATTGCTAAAGTAAATGGATATTGCCGCCCCGAGCACTGCTACTAACCCAAGTGCCCAGTACCAGTCGGCTGAGCGGTCTCGGTGAATGTGAGTTTGCACATACCATACTATCGGCTCTTCGGGCATTTGTTCATAGTATACACCGCGAAAAAGGCACGAAGGCGGTATTCTTTTTGTAGTGTGACTTGCTGTCGAACAATTGTTCGACTATACTCAGTGGTATGAATGCTGCGTATCGTACAAAAGTTTTACACTTTTTTCGAACAAAAAAGCGCATGCCAAACATTACTGAAATAATGTCGCTGTGCAGCTTTTCGTCGCGTTCTTCTGCTTTCTATATGGTCGAACAATTAGTCAAAGAGGGTATAGTTGAAAAAGACAAAACAGGTAAGTTGGTACCGGCGCAAAAGCTCCACGAGGTCCGTGTGTTGGGGAAAATACGCGCGGGCTTTGCGTCGCCAGCCGAGGAAGAGTTGGCAGACACTATCACTGTCGGCGAGTATCTTATCCGGGACAAGAACGCAAGCTTTTTATTGGAAGTGGAAGGCGACTCGATGATGGATGCGGGTATACACGAAGGCGATATGCTCGTATTCGAGCGAACCGGTGACTATAAACCCGGTGACATAGTGATAGCGCTCACTGAAGACGGTTACACTGTCAAATATTTACGCAAAAAGAACGGAAAATTTTATTTAGAAGCAGCAAATGTACAGTATCCCCATATCCACCCAAAGGAAGGTGAGATACTCGGCGTGGTCACCGGGTCGTTTCGAAAATATAAATAGTATATGGAGCAATTTACTGAACACTCCTTCCCGCGGGCGATACTCCACTTTGACGGCGACTCATTTTTTGCTTCGGTTGAGCAGGCGATGAACTATCGGCTCCGGGGGCTACCTGTGGTGACGGGGGCTGAACGTGGTGCGGCAACTGCTTTAAGCATCGAAGCAAAGCGCTTGGGGCTCAACCGCGGTATGTCGATGAAAGACATACTCGCCAAGTGCCCACAAGTAATAGTCGTTTCGTCCGACTACACAGCGTATTCCCTCTACGCACGGCGCATGTACGCCATCGTACGGCGCTACACGCCTGTTGTAGAGGAATATAGTATCGATGAGTGCTTTGCCGACATCACCGGGCTGCGGCCCTTCTACAACCTGCGGTATGAAGAGATAGCCCAGATGATCAAACGTGACTTAGAGACGAGTCTCGGTATTACGTTTGGGGTGGGACTCGGGTCGAGCAAGGTTATGGCTAAAATAGGCTCGAAGTTTCGAAAACCCGCAGGCTTTACAACGATACCGGCAAGGGACATACCGCAGTTTCTTAAAAATATTCCGGTTGGGAATTTGTGGGGTATTGGTTTTGCGATGGCGCTGAAGCTTCAGAATCTCGGCATTGTCACTGCTTTGGACTTCGCACAAAAAAATGAAGGGTGGCTTCGCGACAATCATATGGCCAAGCCGTACAGAGAAATTTGGTTTGAACTGCGCGGCGGTTGTGTTCGCGAGTTGTCGACTGAGCACCGAGCGAGCGATGATATAGGTTCGATAATCAAAACGCGCACATTTGCACCACCGAACTCAGACCGTGCGTTTGTGCTGTCACAATTGTCTAAAAATATTGAACGTGCTTGTCGTAAGGCTCGTGGCCACAAGGTAAAAACGGGTGCAGTGGGAGTTATGCTCAAGACCCAAGAATTTTTATACAGAAACGTGGAGGTCACGCTGCCTATCCCGACGAACGACCCGGCGTATATCCTGCAACACGTGCAAAAGTATTTCGACCGTATGTTTGTGCCGAACGTTCTTTATCGCGCGACAGGTATTTCATTGCGCAGCATCGTGGGGGAGAAGGGGGCCACGTTCGACCTTTTTGGCGAAACGGAAAAAACGGAAGAAAGCTCCAAACTTCTCGAAGCCGTCGATTCGCTGAATAAACGCTACGGCAAAGAGACAATAGGCCTTGCTCTTAGCTTGAAGGCGGTTAACCATCAAGAGCCCGATCGTGCTCGAAATGTTGGCCGCCGTACCTCGTTTGTCCATCTTCCCATCGAGCAACGTAAGAAAACTATCGACCTGCCGTTCTTGGGGAAGGCGAAATAGTCTCTCTATATGAGTGGGAGTACAGAAGAAAGCCGCTCGGGTGAGCGGCTTCTCAGCTATGTGCCAGGGCGTCGAGGAGGAAGGTGTTCGATGAACGGTACCTCATCTAATCCTTTGGCTATTTCAAAATGGTTGAATAGTACAGGGTTTCGAGCCCATCCTCCCACGAACTGTTTTGGTTCGCAGGGAGAAGTGGGGGTGGCAGTTGCGACGAGTGCTTTGAGGCGAGCTTTCTCTGCGCCAAGGCAGGCTCGGCAGTCACAAGACATGCGCTGGTCCTCCTTTCTATCTATCTCAAGTATTACAGTAGGAGGCTGGATTGTGCAATATGCCCCATCTCACAACTGGTGGGGAATATTTATACGAGAAAGCGCTGGGGTAAACCCAGCGCTTTCTCTTTGCACAAAATTCTGTTTAAGAAAGGTGTTTGGAAACGAGCTTGGTCATTTCAAACATGTTCACTCGGTCTTTCCCACCGAAGACAGTTTTTAACTTCTCGTCGCCAAGAATATCTCGCTTGTTCTTTGGGTCCTGAAGATCGTGCTTCTTAATGTACTCCCAAAGTTTCTTGACCACTTCCGAACGAGGCATAGGACCTTTGCCAACCACTTCAGCGAGATCGTCGCTGATAGTCATAGGCTTCATGAACGCTGATGTAGCTTTTACCATACGTATTTGTTATTTTTCATTGAAACGAGATAATTATGCCCTGCCAAACTACTGTACAATAGGCCATATGAATCTCCTAATGCTTTTTGCGGGTTATCCACTTGTTGTCGCAGTCGTCCTTTTGCTCATTTATATGGTGTGGGTGTTTCTTTTAAGCCTGTATCTGCGGAATAATAGTATTGTCGACGTGGCATACAGCCTTGGGTTTATACTGGTCGCTGCCACTATTTTGTACAATTTTGGCGAATACCCGCTCGGCGGGGTAGCAACCGCACTCGTCTGTGTCTGGGGGCTGCGGTTAGCTGTACGCATCCACGAGCGCAACCGAAATAAACCCGAAGATTTTCGTTATGCAGCCTGGCGGGAGGAATGGCACTGGTTCAAAACCCGCAGTTTCTTCCAGATATTTATGCTCCAGGGCTTTATTGTCTTCTGCATTGTTTCCCCTGTGGTGATAGCAAATTCCCACCCCGCGCCATTTTTGAGCGCGCTTTCAATTGCAGGAATTTTTGTATGGTGTGTCGGGTTCTTCTTTGAGATAGTGGGCGACTACCAGCTCGACCAATTTATTAAAAACCCTGAAAATAAAGGAAAGCTTATGGAAAGTGGACTGTGGGCCACGACGCGCCACCCCAATTATTTTGGCGAAGCGACGTGCTGGTGGGGAATGTGGCTCATTACCTTGCCCGCCATACTGCCGCTTGGTTGGTGGGCTGCGGTTCTTGTGTGTCTTTTGAGCCCTGTGCTTATTACTTTTTTCTTGCTCAAAGTGTCCGGTGTCCCCATGCTTGAAGCGGCTATGCAAAAGAAGCCCGGCTGGGAAGCATATGCAAAACGCGTCTCTGTTTTTATTCCGTGGTTTACAAAACAGTAATCGCTCAAAAACTTATCGCGGTTCCATCCATAAAAAAGTTGTAAGGTTTTCGGCCATGTCTTGAAGGTTTTCGACCAAAATATCGAGCCCAAACAACTCCGCGCACACACGCGAAGCGATGACCGCCGTCTTGCGTGGGAGTTCTCCTTTAGCAAGTGCAGCCGCTGCGGTTGCCTGGTCCACCAAAATACCCTCGCCTGAAGCTAATTTTTTATTAGGAAACAGTCGAGCGAGCGTACCCTTCGTTTGGGCCAGCGTCTGCGGGTGCGACATAATCGTCTCAATTTCGGAAATGGTTACACCCGGCACGCCCAAGAGCGCGTGGTTGATAACAATTGAAAAATTAGAAAGTATCTTGCAGTTGAACTCCGACAGCGCGTGTATGGTCTCCCACACCAACCCGCCCAAAGAGTTTTCAATAGCCGCAATACCAAAGTCGACTTCTCGCGCCTCGAGCGCTTTCAATACGCGGTCAGACGTGTAGAGGTATACAATCTCGTACTCTTTTATACCGTTATCTTTGCAATACGTTCGGCACGCCTCCTCGTTGAAGCTGCCTTTGCCGCCTTGGATGCCGATTTTTATTTTTTGCATAACGATATATTAAAACCTATGACTTATCGACCCTCAGAATGTTGGCGCTTTATTCGGTTCAATATTTTGAAGGTAAGCCGTGTAACTCAAATACCCACCCTGTGATGTGACAGTTAATTTAAAAGTTATTGTGTAATTATTTCCAATGTAATCTTGAACATGAGCTATAACGTTATAATCTTGAGATCCATCGCAATTAGTTTGAATGGGAAGTGGGATAGGGTAACTATCTCGGGTTAGCATTGGGATGGAAACAACCCTGCTCAAGGTGAAGACATTGTTTGACATGGTTCCACCACAAATTGTTGTTGTGCCAGGTTGAGAAAATTTAAAATCTATAAAAACAAAGGCCTGCTGACCAACATTTGTGAAATACAATTTTTTATCGCTACTATTCAATATCAACGAAACGTGTGGATAATTCTCCGCCTTATAAACTGCTTGTGAAAGTTGTAGCTGATGTTTAGTTAAATCATTTTGTGTTGAAGCTATAAGAATAGCTGAGTAAACCGCAGCAATGCCAACGATAAAAGTCATTAAACTATTTAAAAAAGTGCTATTTAAAAAATACCAAGTTGGAGACTTTTTCTTGTGGAGCCAAATTTTTAAAGCAACAAAAAAATTGCGAATCATTTTAATATACTCTCGTTTTGTGCGGAGGAGGTGAGATTCGAACTCACGGTGGGTTGCCCCACGCCTGTTTTCAAGACAGGTACTTTAGACCACTCAGTCACTCCTCCCTACTAAAGGTTTAGGCCTCTAATGCGAATCACAATACACTTTTTGAGCTAACTCCGCTATATTGTGTGAGTGAAATACCTCGGGATAGATTATGGAAGCAAGCGCATCGGCGTTGCCGTCTCGGATGAGTCGGCGATTTTGGCATTTCCGCTTGGCACGGTCGCAGCGGGTGGTAAAGCGCTTCAGGAGGTGCTCGATATCGCAAAAGAGAACGGGGTAAAAATTGCCGTTATCGGCGAGTCACTGAACTTTAAGCGAGAGAAAAACCCCATCATGAAAGATATTGAAAAGTTTGCCGAAGCGCTCCAGACACACCAGATTGCCGTTGTGTTTGAACCGGAGTTTATGACGAGTGCCCAAGCCGACCGACAGGGGAAGGACAAACGTGGAATGTCTACTGAAGAATCTCAGCATCGAGACGCCTCTGCGGCCGCGCTTATTTTGCAAAGCTACCTCGACCGAATTCGCAAAGGGCAGTAAAGTGACAGCACCATGCCAGAAAAAATTTCAATTGATGATTTTAAAAAAATAGAGATACGAGTTGGCGAGATCAAGTCCGCTGAACCCGTTGTGGGTTCAGAAAAGTTACTGCGACTGGTCGTCAATTTCGGCGCAGAAGACCGGCAGGTGGTGTCGGGTATAGCAAAATTTTACCCTGACCTCGCAGTCTTAGTGGGGAAGAAATGTGCTTTTGCGACAAACTTAGAACCAAGACCTATTATGGGACTAGAGAGTCAAGCTATGATTTTAGCCGCAGGAGGGGACGAAGGACAACCGCTCTATCTTTTTGAGTCAGGCGCCCCGGCAGGTTCTACTGCACGCTAATGACGGCACGCTTCTTTTGATATTGATATTCGTGCCACGTGAGCACTATAAACACAAGGTCGAAGATACTTACGAGCAGCAGTGTCAGAGAATGGGTGTGCACTAAACGGTAGAGCTGGTAGAAAAGAAAAATAGACACAAATGCCATAGAGACCGGATACGACCACAAGCGGTTGCGGTACAGGTTGTAAGCCAAAAACGCGTTCATAAGGCCGTGAAAAAGGAGGTAGAGGCCAACGAAGGTGCGTGTGTCGACCACGTTGAGGTGTTGGATCTGCGTATCTACAACTTTGAAAAGGAAATCGTCACGATCCCCTAAGAGCTGGGAGCGGCTAAAGAAAACAAAAAGGTGTGTCAGCCAGGTATGGAGCCGGGTGAGCAAAAAAATGCCTCCCAGTGTTTCCCATACGCTGTTGATGGCTTTCAGAGCAACTCCTGCTTCGAAAAGGTCATGCCAAATTTTTTGCTGGAGTAATCTAGTCATTTTGTACGTAGCCATGCTATTGTACACGTGGTTCGAAAACGGTGCAGATTTTTGAGTGCGGTCTACTACTGCCCCCGTAGTTTAATGGATAAAACTCCGGACTTCTAAGCCGGCTATAGAGGTTCGATTCCTCTCGGGGGCACATTTTTTGAGCCGCAGGCGCGTCGGCGCTGAGGCGGGCGACTAGCAAGTTGCAGTCGTTGAGACTTTGCAAAATTTAAACAGAAAACGACTTGTGACTAATTCGAGATAGTCCCTGGCTAATATATGCTATATTTCCCGTACGGGCGCTTATAATTTTTATATATTGTATGGCACAAAAAACGGTGCTTATTGTTGAAGACGAATTTGAACTGAGGCGTATTTTGCTACAAACCCTGGACAAGGAAGGATACGCCACGCTTGCCGCAAATGATGGAAAAGAAGGTTTGGCGGTTGCTCTGGATAAAAAGCCCGACCTGATTTTGCTTGATATTATGATGCCCAACAATGGTCTTATTATGCTTGAGAATCTAAGGAAAGATGAGGAGTACGGCAAAAACGTTCGAGTCATTTTACTTACCAATCTTAGCTCCGACACAAGCGAGATAATCACTGCAATTGAAAAACACGAACCTGTCTTCTATCTAGTCAAGGCAAACTACTCGCCTGAGCAGGTGGTAGACAAAGTAAAGGAGGCTCTTGCATCTTCTTAGGAAATATAGTATAGTACTTGCGTCCCAGACTCAGTCAAACCGACCCGACAAGCACTCATGTCCCCAGCGGAATATTTTTTTTTACATACAAACAAAGCCTACACTGACCACGAAGCAGTCATTTTTATCCATGACAAGGTAACCCAACTTCGTGGGTTCATTGCTATTCACAACACTAACTTAGGGCCCGCGGTAGGGGGTACCCGAATCCAGTACTACAAAACGGAAGAAGACGCTCTCGCAGACGCACTTCGTCTTTCGAGAGCCATGACGTATAAATGTGCAATGGCAGGAGTCCCGTTTGGTGGGGGGAAAGCGGTCCTCATGTCTCCTAAACGTATGACGATACGCCAAAAAAATGCTTTTTTGCGCTCGTATGCGCGCCGTCTAGAATTTCTTGACGGCCATTTTTTTACCGGTGAAGATGTGGGCGTAGAGGCGCGCGACATCGCACTTCTTGATAAACATTCACGGTCGATAATTGGACGGCCAAAAGTGGGAGGGTTGCCAGCACATTGGGCCGTTTTATCCGTCAGTTTGGCACTTGAAGCGGCTCTTCAAGAGAAGTTCGGCACAGAATCTTTTAAGGGACGCTTATTTGCAGTCAAAGGTTTAGGGAATGTCGGCATGGATCTGTGCGGGCTTATTTTAAAGCGTGGTGGCATTGTTGTTGCTGCTGATATTAATCGCAAGCGTACAGAACTGGCACGCCGGCAGTATCCGTCCATACGCATCGTGCCGGCTGTTTCTATACACAAGCAAGCGGTAGATATTTTTGTGCCGTGTGCGCTTGGTAACGAATTGAACTCCCGTACCATCAAAGAGCTTCGCTGCGCTATCGTCTGTGGATCGGCAAATAATCAACTTGCGACGAGCGAAGATGGCAAACTTCTTTTTAAACGGGACATCCTCTACGTTCCCGATTATGTGGCAAACGCAGGGGGTCTTATAAATGTGGTGAGCGAGCTGCATGCGGGTGGCTATAGCCGCGAGCACGTTGCCAAACGGGTTGAGCATGTAAAAATCGCCGTTGAAGAAATATTGACACTGTCGCGCAAAACAAAGCAGCCGACAAATGTGATAGCCGACAAAATTGCAGAAAAGCGTTTTTATAAGCAAAAAAAGTAGTATGGCATATCAACTCCCCAGTAAAAAATATTCTGCGCAAGATGTACTCAAGTTGATTAAAGAGCACGACTCTAGTCAATGGACGCAGATACAGGCGGAGTCGATGCTCGAGCTCTTTCATGAGGCGGCAACACGTGTGCCTGCGTACAAGGATTTTTTGCATACACATCATGTCGACCCGAAAGCGATAAAGACACTTGAAGATTTCAAACAAGTACCGGTTACCAACAAAGACAATTATTTGCGAAAATATCCGCTCATCGATCTCTGTTGGGATGGCACGCTCGAGCAAGCGCTCGTTTTTGCAGCAACCTCGGGCTCGACGGGCAAGCCTTTTTACTTTCCACATGACCACGAGCTCGACTGGCAGTACTCTGTGCTCGCTGAGCTGTTTTTGGAGCAGGGTATGCGCGAAGGCAGGGAAGGCCCGACACTTGTCCTTGTAACGTTTGGTATGGGCGTTTGGATAGGTGGTCTTTTTACTTATCAGGCGTTTGAATTAGCAAGTTTGCGAGGCAAGAATGTGTCTATTTTGACGCCCGGCGTTAATAAAGGTGAAATTTTGCACGCGCTGCGAGACCTCGCGCCGAATTATAAGCAAACCATCGTAATAGGCTATCCGCCATTTGTGAAAGACGTGCTCGACGAGGCACTGCTTTCGGGCATACCACTTCATGAGCTCAATATACGCATGCTGTTTGCGGCTGAAGGGCCGCGCCGGCGCTGCTGCGGGAAAAACAGCGCGGCAAATTCCGCTTCCTCGGTATTACCGAAACGGCACCGAACGATCCCGAGCAGCACATGCTCAACCGTGCCATGCGGGAATCCCCTTGGGACACCGCGATGTTCGCGTTCCATCTGATGGACCAGGTCGCGCGCACCCAGGTGTTTCCGCATACAACCGCCAACAAGATCGGCACATTGATGATGTTCGCCGTGCGCTCCATCTTCGCCCGCCCGGCGCAGCTCGCCGCCACCATGAAAGACCTCGCCGCCGCGGGATTGGTCCCGCCCGAACTCGCCGCCAGCGACTCACCGCTCGATT